>WRHA01000058.1 GCA_009783395.1 Defluviitaleaceae bacterium | reverse complement strand
CCAATGCCGAGACCCCTCTCGCCCGTTAGCTTAAAATGTACATATCCCGCCAGCGTCGTCAAAAAATCAATATTTTCGAGATGACTTTCGCCGTTCAAAATCGCCTGGTACAAGTGTGCGACACTCCAGCGCATCGGAATATTGTGGCCGAACCGATCCCGCAAAATCGCAGCGGCCTCCCCCGTGTTTGTGTTTCGCCACGTGCGAAACGGGCACAGCAGTGCGCCATCCTTTCCCAGCGGAACATATCCATGCATCATCGCAGAAACGCCGATCCGCGAAATTTTCGCAAGCGGTTTGCCGTAATTTTTTACAAGATCGGCATAACTCGACTGCAAGCCCGCCCAAATTTCCGATTCATGATAAGTCCAAAACCCGTTTTCCAAGCGGTTTTCCCAAGTATGACTCCCAATCGCAACCGGCTTATACGCTTCATTTATAAGCACCGACTTAATCCGCGTCGACCCAAGCTCAATACCTAAATACAATTTTTCATCCATTTTCTTCGCTCCTCTCCCAATGATTTTTTCATTCTCGCACAATGCTTGTAAAATGCCAAATTTTATGGTAAGTTTTCAAACGAAACTTACGCGCTTTACGAAACAGTGTCTTTGACGATGGCAAGTTTTATGAGGACTATTTAGAAAAAGCCGGTGAGACCTATGAATTTTAAATATAACTATATGCACATTGTAAAACTTGAAACAATGGCGCGAAGGTTGCCGGATGACATCGATATTGTGGATTACTGGTACAATTTCTTCAAGTCAAAGATAAAGGAAGAAATAGATAACCCCGAACTAAATACAACCACTTCTTATTCACACACGCGCTGGCGCACAGATTTTGAAAAAATCTACACTCCCGTAAAGGGAAAAGGCTATAAAGATTACGAGCGCGGGTTTTTGGCACAGTTTTCACAATATCTTATATTAGAATTTCAAACGCCCGGCAAAGCCATTGCCGAGCATTACGGAAAGAAAATTTTTGAATGGATAATTGAAAGTGAATCGTCGCTTCACACAATAGGCACAAATTTGTTTATGCAATACGTTGCCGAAGAATGGGGCTTTCCTCCGAATGTATCGCAATTTGCAAGAATTGTGAATTGTTAAAGAGCAGGAGGACAACATGCAAAAAGATACAACCTTCAAAAATGCAGACTGGAAACTGCTTCCGATTCGCAATTGCACTAGAATTGTTTTGGAACGTGTATCGCAAAAGAGGCACAATCTTAAAGTACGATATGTCGTACTTTTTGGAAGCGAGGCACGAGGTGAGGCTATTTTAACAAGCGATGTAGACATTGCCGTGATTAGCGATGAACCGCTAACCCTCTCCGAAAAACAGGAATTTGCAGAAATTTTTGAAGAACGACATTTCCCCGATTTCCGAGTAATAAATACCTTAACCTCCGACTTAAATACGAACAACTTTATGGATGTAAATTATCATATAAAAAAAGATGGGTTGTTAATATATGAACGCTAAGTATTCCTATCGCGATATTGCTTCCGAGGATTTATTGGCGGCCGGCGAAATGCTTAAAGCAAAATTATTTAATCATTCCGCGAGACAGTGTCAACAATATGTAGAAAAAATTTTCAAGGAGTGCTTGACCCTTCGTGGTACGGAAGAATCCGACCTCTTTTTGCTTCACACACACAAACTCGCCAGATTAGCGGAACGCTGCGGTGTATTAGCAAATATCTCTTTCAGCAAAACGGAAACAGCTTTTTTTCGCGAACTTACGGACTATTATTTTGACACAAACTACCCGGGCGAAAACTATATTAAGCTCTCCGAAACAAAAGCCAAAGAAGTATATGAAGAAACACTGTCGTTTAAAAATTTGCACGAAGTCGCACTGTGCGCCCGCAAAAGCACAAGAAAAAACACGCCAAACAGAGCCTTGGGCGGCTATGCCTGACGTGTTTAATATTTCTGTATTGGCTTACGTATTTTTGACACTCAAATACTAATTTTCGACCGGTCGAATGTAGAACAAATCCCCATATGCCGCCACGCGTGTAAAATACGGCGGACATTTGTTCCGGATTGTGAAACAATTAAGCCTTCAAGGTGTCAACCGATTAAGCCGGTCGATTCAGAGCCGTTTAATACACAGTGACGGGGCTACCGTTTGTTGCATAGGGACGGTTTCAAAAGATGGCGTTAAAAGGTGTCGCCTCTCAGCTTGCGCCTATTGTAGTCGAATGATCTTTCGATGTCAAGTAGTGTTTTACCAAAACCACGATAGTCTGATAAGGTTACAAATAAAAGAAGCTCAAAGAAACAAAATCGAAAAAATCTTTAGCCTGTTAAACTCAGGCAACTTGAAGAGCATCAATATGTGAAGATTTTTGCATATCTTTCTGTGGCACATTACGCCCTTGCGTTAGGATAGCATGGTTCTCGGCAAAGTCACTTGACATGCATCATACATATTGATAGAGTCCTTGATAGACTTCTCAGGATTTGACAAAATCAACGCTTTTTTACGAGCTTGAGATAAAAAAGAGGTGTTCCATGAAAATAACAGTTGTCGGAACGGGATATGTCGGAATGTCGATGGCTGTTTTATTGGCGAGACATCACGACGTTACTGCCATGGACATCTCGGAAGAACGTGTAAACCTTGTAAACAGCAAAAAATCACCCATTGCAGACCCAGAGATAGAAAAACATTTGACAAACCCCCTCAACTTAAAAGCCACGACCGACCCACAAGAAGCATACCCCGGCGCAGAATATGTGATTGTCGCAACGCCAACAAACTACGACCCCAAGCGCAATTATTTCGACACATCAACCGTTGAGGCGGTAATTTCTCAAGCAAATTCACTAAACCCCGATGCAACAATTGTTATTAAATCCACAA
>WRHA01000057.1 GCA_009783395.1 Defluviitaleaceae bacterium | reverse complement strand
GTCGCTTCCTTTTATATGCGGCAAAACTTCCGACGCAAACCGCTCGTGATGCACGTTTCCTCCGGGCGTGTTAAGCCGTTCCTCCGTGCGCAGGTCTTGGGGCAAAAAAAAGTCGTCCATGTGAATCACGGATGCGCCCGTTTGCGCTGCAAGTTCTGACGCAAGCGTGGTTTTCCCCGAGGCCGAACGCCCATCGATGGCGATAACGCGTGCATCGGCGGCGAGCCTGAGGATTGCACTAAGCTTTGATGCGCCTTGCGGGCGCATTACGCTTGTATGGGATAGCGAAACGGAATAAGACGTTCCCGTTCCAATGCCATAACCACGGCGGGAACAAACGCGAATTGGATGACCAGACCGGGAAGCGAGGTTACAAAGTAGGATGTTACCCACATTGCAACGGGATAAAGCGAATAAGTCATTTCGGGTACCCATTCCGTAACCAACTCTGCATAGCCATAATCATTGTACACATATGACTGTACATACTCGCCGTATTCGGGCCCGCGCTCAATGTATCTGCGGCCGAAGAACGAGCCTCCGAAAAAATAAGTAATCTGTGCGATTCCGGCAACAACCCGCCCCACAAGCATTGCGGCGGTTAAGCTGATATACAAATCAAACGATGAACGCTTTGTGCGAACAAATTTCATAACAAGCCCGGCAACAAGCCCGTATGTGCCAAGCTCAATCATCATAATCGGTGCGATGCCCGCAGGCGGCATTCCCGTAAGCGCGGTTGAAAGAAGCACCCCCGCAATACCCGTTAAAAGCCCAAACTTCCATCCGCAAACAAGCCCCGCCAAAAGCACGGGAATATGCATCGGCAATAAAATGCTCCCCGCTCGGGGAATCGAATGGAACGCCATAGGCAGAACCACACAAAGCGCGATAAGCATAGCGGTTACAACAAGCTGTTTTTGTGTAGACATAAACATCCTCCTCAAAGTTTTACGCAAAAAAAATACCACAAAGCGTTTGCGTTTTCGCAAATGCCCTCATGGCATTGAAAGCCGCTTCATGCGGCAGATGCAAGAAATGTATCAAACCCGGTGGATAATGTCAAATATGTGTTATTATTGGACAAAATTAAATTTTTGGAGGAAAAAAAATGTTTAAAATCAAAAAGAGTGGATTAATTTTTTTGATCGTTGCAGCGATGATTTTTATTTTCGCCGCATGTGGTGAGCAACTCAATGAAACAAATGCTGATGGGGTTGCGGATGCGGAAATCCACGTCGAATCCGAAGGCTCGGAAGAATCCGAAGATCCGGAAGAATCCGAAGCCCCCGACGCATCCCAACAACCTGAAGAATCCGAAGCACCCGAATCACCGGAAGAATCCCCCGAATTACTGCGCCGCCTCGCGCTCGAAACCCCGCAGGAACCGGGCGACGGGCTTCATTGGGTTGGGGCGTGGTCGACAGCGATGTATTTCGGCGATGTAGACCATAGCTGGAATCAAGGCATTCGCGATGCGGGAATCGTTGCGCGTGACAGATTGCCCGATTCCACGTTGCGGCAATTAATTCGCCCTGCGATTGGCGGCGACACCGTTCGCCTTACCTTTTCCAACGAGTACGGCGAAACGCCGCTTACAATTAACAGTGTAAGCATCGCCATTGCAAGCGGCAGACCCGGCACAGACATTATCGACACCGCAACAAACACCGCGATTACATTTGACGGCAACGCGGGCGCGGTTATTCCTGCGGGCGAATTTATTACATCGGATTCTGTGGCATTCCCCATAGATGCATTGGAAAGAGTTGCCGTTTCCATATATTTCGGCGAAATGCCGGACTTGGTAACGTCGCACATTGCCGCCAGAGCCAACAGTTTCACAGAGCCGGGCGATTTGACCCTTGCCGAAACACTGGACGGTCGCACAAATACAAACTGGTTTGTGCTGTGCAATCTTGATGTTCTTGCGCCGGAACATTATCGCTCCATAGTAGTAATCGGCGATTCAATAACCGACGGCTTTGGCATATCCGGCGAGCAATATCTGCGCTGGGTGGATATTTTGATGAACAACCTGCAAGAGCATGAATCCACACAACACCTTTCCGTCATAAACATGGGAATCGGCGGCAATGGCTTGGTCGGAAATCAAAACGACAATCCATCCCCGGTGTTGTATCTCTTCGAGCGCGATGTTTTGAATCAGCCCGGGGTCGGCTATGTTGTGATCCAAATCGGCGTAAATAATCTGGCCTTCGGCGCAATCGCCACAGCCGGCCCGATGATCAATGCATACACCGAGCTTATTGAAGCGGCACACGCCCACGACATTAACGTATTTCTCGCAACGATAACGCCCTACACCCCCGAGAGCGGCAGGCGGGAGCGCGAGCAAATTCGAAACACAATAAATGACTGGATGTTCGATCAATATGCAGACGGAGCAGTATACGGCCTGCTGGATTTTGACATGCTTCTGCGCGATCCCGGAAACCCAAGCAGAATTTTGCCCGAATACGACCGCGACGGCATCCACCCCAACAATGCAGGATACGCACGGATGGGCGAACTACTGTTTAACGCATTGTATTCAAGATAGCAAAATGCTATACTTTCCGCGAGAGAGGTGAAAAAATGAACAACGAAGCCCCCGATGTAAAAAACGAAGCCCCCGATGTAAAAAACGAAGCCCCCGATGTAAAAAAAGAATTATGGCGCGAAGCACTCAGTTGGGCAAAAACTATTCTGTTCGCGCTTATTTTTGCTTGGTTTTTTACAAACTTCGTAATTGTAAACGCGCATGTGCCGACGGGTTCGATGGAAAATACCATTCCCGCGCCAAGCCGTATCATCGCGTTTCGGCTTTCCTACATGTTTAGCGAACCCCAACGCGGCGACATAATTGTTTTTCGCG
>WRHA01000056.1 GCA_009783395.1 Defluviitaleaceae bacterium | reverse complement strand
TTTTTCAAAAACCCCCTCCCCCCGAGAACTTAACGCTCTTAAATCCCAAACCTTAAATCCCAAACGCCGACCGAGCGATAAAATAAAAAACAATAAGCGCGGCGCAGTCGACGATTGCCGTGATGAGGGGCGCGGCCATGACGGCCGGGTCCATCTTAAATTGCTTTGCGACAATCGGTAAGGCGCAGCCGATTGTTTTGGAGACAATAAGTGTGATTGCCAGGCTGAGTGACACGACCCATGCGAGGGTAACGGTGTATTCGCGGCCGCTGTACATAAGAAAAATGCGTGCGAAGTTTGCAAGCCCTAAAATTGCGGCACAAATGATCGCAATTCGCGTTTCTCGCCAAATCAATTTTGCAAGGTCGGATTTGACGATTTCTCCGAGTGCCATTCCGCGAATAACAAGCGTTGCGGATTGCGCGCCGGCATTTCCTCCCGCGCCCATAAGCATCGGCGTAAATGCAACAAGAATTGCCATTTGCTCAAGCGAGTCCTCAAAAACGCCCAAAACTATGCCTGCAACCGCCGCCGTAACCAAGAGCGTGATAAGCCAAATAATCCGGCTTTTTGCGTGCGCCAAAACGCCGGTTTTCATGTATGGCACTTCCGTCGGCTTAACACCGGCGATTTTTGAAAAGTCTTCGGTATCTTCTTCGGTTATGACGCGCAGAATATCGTCGATGGTAACAATGCCTACAAGCCTGTCATTTCGGTTTATAACAGGCATCGCAAGCAGGTCATATTTGCTGAATTTAGTGGCAAGTTCCTCGCGGTCGTCGTCGACATTTGCGGAAATGATGTTCACGTCCATCAAATCGCCGACGCTTTCGTTAAGCCGCGAATAAAGCAATGTGTCGGCGGTAACAGCCCCTATCAGCTTGCGCTCGTCGTCGATTACATAGCAGGTATAAATGGTTTCCTTGTCCACGCCTGATGTGCGAATCGTGTGAAGTGCGTCTTTTACGGTTGTGAGAGGGGCAAGCTCGACGATTTCCGTTGTCATAATCGAACCGGCGGAATCGTCGGGATAGTCCAAAATTCGGTCGACTATCTCGCTTTTTTCGTCGGAGACTGCTTCAAAAACGCGGTTTGCAACGTCGTCGGGCGCGTCCTCAACGAAGTCAACCATATCGTCGACGGACAAATCCTCCATGATTTCCATCACTTCGTTGTCGGAAAGTTTGCCTAAAATAGCGTGTTGCCGATCGGCGGAAAGATATGAAAAAACGTCGGAGCTTATGCGTTCGTCAACAATGCGAAAAGCCTCAACGGCCGCCGCCGCGTCGGAATGCTCAAGCGCGTCGGCGATATCAACCGCGTTCATGTGTGCAAAAAGCACCTGCAAATCGTCGAATTGGCGATCTTTTATAATCGAAAGAATATTTTTATCCATCGCGCCTACCCCCTAAGCCCCGGCAAAAGCATCGCCGCAATCGCAAAGTACATAACGAGCGCGACAACATCAGCCAGTGTTTTAATAATCGGTGTGGCGAGAACAGCCGGGTCGAGCCTTAGTTTTTTCGCCGTCATGGGAAGAAGGCATCCCAGGCTCTTTGATAAAATAATTACGGTAACGAGGGTAAGCGAAACGGTTAGGGTAAGGAAAAAAACGTCGTCTTCCCTGTTGAAAACGATAATGCGCAGGGCGTTAAGCACGCTTAAAAGCACGCCGCAAAGTGCCGCAACCCGAAACTCGCGCCACCACACCTTCAAAACGTCGCGAAAAACAATTTCATCCAAAGCCATGCTTCGAATAATAAGCGTCGAGGTTTGCGACCCGACATTGCCGCCCATGTCCATAAGCATCGGCATGAAAACCAGAAGCACGGGCATCCTCGCAAGAAAATCTTCCGCATCTGCGATAACCAATTCCGTAAAAATCGCGGCAAGCATCAGGATCAACAGCCAGCCCACACGCTTGTATGCGTGCTTGAAAACGCCGATTTTCAAATAAGGATCCTCGGTCGGCAAAATCGCCGCCATTTTTTCAAAGTCCTCCGTTGTTTCCTCTTCGACAATTTCAACCGCGTCGTCAACCGTGATTATCCCGACCATCCGCCCCTCCTTATCGACAACAGGCAACGAAAGCAGGTCGTACTTACGAAAGAGACGCGCCGCTTTTTCCTGATCGTCGAGGGTTTGTGCAGAAATGACCGTTGGGCGCATAATATCGCCGATACGCTCGTGTTCCTTTGCAAGCAGCAAAGTTTTAAGCGTAACAGACCCGACAAGAAGTTTGTCTCGCCGCACGATGTAGCAGGTATGCAAGCCCTTCATTTTTTTCTCTCGAATTTCCGCAAACGCTTCAATTAAATTAAAATCCTCGCGGAGCGTCATGTATTCCGTAGTCATAATCGAACCGACGGAGTCGTCGGGATATTGCAACAGCTGGTTGATGGTTGCGCGCTTTTCGTCGCTTACACTGCGCAGGACGCGATTTACAACGTTCGCAGGCATTTCCTCAATAAAATCAGCCGCATCATCGGAAAAAAGCCCTTCGATAATGTGACCGACCTCATTATCCGTAAGGGCTTCAACTATAATTTGCTGTTTGTCCGTTTCGATGTGCGCAAAAACATTTGCGGCAATATCTTTAGGCAACAGGCGAAAAATCTGGATTGTTTTATCTTTCGCCAAAGCGTCAAAAATCGCGCCTATATCAACCATGTTCATGATGGAAAGCTCTCTGCGGAGCTCGTGGGTGTTTATGGGATGCGCGTTAATAATTTGCAAAATTTTCTCGTTCAAGGGAATCATCTCCCGACTTTGTCATAAGGCGACCTCTAAAAACCCTAAATTCGCATATGTCGCTTCTCAGAAAATGGCCAAGTGCCGCCATTTTCTTGCGATGCGACACAGCTCATTAAGG
>WRHA01000055.1 GCA_009783395.1 Defluviitaleaceae bacterium | reverse complement strand
GATTCGGTTTTCCGGGTCTATAAAAAAGCACGCCAAGCGTGCATTGAGCACCGTGGACGTCTTCGAGTTGTTGGGGTGTTCGTCTCGAAGCCGGATTCGGTTTTCCGAGTCTATAAAAAAAGGATTCCGACAAAACTTCGGAATCCTTTTTTGTTGTTCGAAAATTAGGAAAATTGCCTCCGGCAATGGCGGGCGTTCTTTTCAGCCCGGGAAAACAGTATCCGGCTTCGAGACGTAACTTCGCCTCCCACCACATGTCCACGGTGCCCATTGCACGCTTGGCGTGCCTGTTCGGTGGGGGACTTGAACCCGCGACTTCCACCACGTCAAGGTGGCACTCTACCAGCTGAGTTAACCGAACATTTCTTGCGTGAGTATTTTAGCATTTTTGCGGCAATGTTGCAAATCCCTTTTCGAGGTCGGCGTCGGTTGGTACGTAGTCGTTCATTTCGCCGGCGTTGAAGTTTTGATAGGCGGTCATGTCGAAGTAGCCTGTGCCGGTTAAGCCGAAGAGGATTGTCTTTTCTTCACCGGTGGCTTTGCACGCCAATGCCTCGTCGATTGCGCACTTTATTGCGTGGGAGCTTTCGGGGGCGGGGAGCGTGCCTTCGGTGCGTGCGAACATTACGGCTGCTTGAAACACATCGGTTTGTGTGTAGGATTTTGCGGAGATGTGACCGTCGTGAAAAAGCTTTGAGACGATCGGGCTCATGCCGTGATAGCGCAGTCCGCCCGCGTGGTTTGGCGAGGGGATAAAGCCGCTTCCGAGGGTGTACATTTTTATAAGCGGAGTCATGCGACCGGTGTCGCCGTGGTCGTAGGCATATCGACCTCTCGTTAGGCTGGGGCAGCTTGCAGGCTCAACCGCGATAAACTCCGTCCCGCTTTTTCCTCGCAATTTATCTGCCATAAACGGAGAAATTAAGCCGCCGAGATTCGACCCGCCACCCGCACATCCGATAATAATGTCCGGCGTAATGTCATATTTTTCAAGCGCGAGTTTTGCCTCAAGCCCAATGATGGACTGGTGCAAAACCACGTGATTCAGCACGCTTCCGAGTACATAGCGATAACCGTCGGATTTTGCCGCCGTTTCCAACGCCTCCGAAATCGCACAGCCCAAGCTTCCCCCCGTGCCGGGATTTTCGGCCAAAATTTTTTGACCGACATCGGTTGTCGGCGAAGGCGAAGGGATGACTTTCGCGCCGTATGTTTCCATTAAAACCTTGCGGTACGGCTTTTGCTCGCTCGAAGTTTTTACCATGTACACAACCAAGTCCAGCCCGAAAAAAGCGCACGCCATCGACAGTGCGCTCCCCCATTGACCCGCGCCGGTTTCGGTCGTTACGCCCGTTAGGCCCTGCTTTTTCGCATAATACGCTTGCGCCGCCGCCGAGTTTAGCTTGTGACTGCCCGACGTATTGTTGCCTTCAAATTTGTAATACAGTTTCGCGGGCGTGCCGAGAGCTTTTTCAAGGCAATACGCACGCACAACCGGCGACGGGCGATACATACTGTAAAAACTGACGATTTCGTCGGGAATCGCGATGAATTCGTCGGTTTTGTTAAGCTCCTGCTCTATTGTTTCGGCGCAAAAAACGCCGAGCAGGCCTTCTTTCGGAACGGGTTCGCCATTTGCAGGGTTCAAAAAACCCGGAACTTCCGGCATCACCGCCTGAATATTGTGCCACTGCTTCGGCATCTCATCTTCGGATAAATAAATTTTGTACGGCACATTTGCCATTTGCATCATCTCCCATGGAATAATTTCTTGCCGTTTTTATTGTAGCATAAAGCATTATAGTAATCATGCTTTTTTGAATGAGATTGAGAAAAAAGTTGCTCAATTCTTGCGTGATAATTTCTCGTTTGTATGTTTTCCTGTTGTTACAGAAAAATCACGACGGCATTTAGAAAATGGTATAATCGTTACAATAAACAAAACCTCAGAAGATTTTATTGTGAAGGATTGAGTGCTAACATGGGCGATATCGAATTAGTTTTTCCGACAAAATTTCACGAAGCAAGTGTATCAGAATATTTGCGAGAACATATCGACTTTGGTGAAAATTCATTACACGGAGACAGTTATTTAGATGAGGCTGAAAGCTATGACGAATGGCTTATGAATATTAACAAGGCACTTCATGGCGAAATACCTTCTGTGATTTTCTTTGCTGTCAGAAAAATTGATGGTAAGATGCTAGGCACTATCAATGTCAGGCATCCCTATAAAGGATATGTTCAGATACATGGTCATATTGGATATGGTGTTAGACCTAGTGAGCGCGGAAAGGGTTACGCCACTTCCATGCTGAAATTGGCACTTGATTATTGTAAGGATATTGGATTAGAAAAGGTGCTTTTAACTTGCGACAAATCAAATGTCGCTTCTGCAAAAACGATAACAAAATGCCTGGGTGTTTTTGAGTCTGAATCTCTACAGCCAGATGGTAGGACATTGCAAAGATATTGGATTAATATTTCAAATTCAGAGGTGAATTAAAATGGTTAGCAGAGAAGCCCTTAAAAGGGATATTGATTTATTGCCAAGAGAAGCGTTGGTAGATTTGCAAAGATATATACTAATGCAGAAATTTTATTTTGATGCTTTTGATAATGATACAGATTATCTAAACTCGGTACCAGGTGTGTCAGAAAAAATCATTTCTGGTATGCAAGAACCTTTGAACGAAAGCATCCCCGCTAATGAGGTGGATTGGCAATGTATGCAATAATCTATTCAAAGCAATCATTGAGAAGCTGTATTCAATAATTTCACGCCGCCCCGACACAGCCTGGCGTTCCCACAGCTTCCCGTCGGCTCCTAACGTACCGCATTGGGTACGCGTCGT
>WRHA01000054.1 GCA_009783395.1 Defluviitaleaceae bacterium | reverse complement strand
CCGCCGATTCCGCTGTACCTGATCCCAAACAGCCGCTCACTGCCTCCGCCGCTTACAATGCGATACGGGCGCGTAAACGAGCTTTGTCCGTCGGGTACAGCCTGTGGGAATCGCGCTTGCAAATAGAAAAAAAAATTTCCGTCCATAAGCTCGACAAGCCACAGGCGACTCACTTGATAAACAGCGAGGGCCGCAAGGCCGATTATAATAAACGACTTCATCGTCGTAAAAAATTTTGTATTCAATTAAACCTCCACCATTCGATTAAAGCGCAATACCATGGTTGTCCCTTGGCCGGGCGGGCTTGACGCGTAAACCTTGCCGCCGTGTTCCTCCATGATTTCTTTTACGATGGCCAGCCCAAGCCCCGTTCCGCCCAGTGCGCGGGATCTGGCCTTGTCTACGCGATAAAAGCGTTCGAAAATGTGATTTAGGTTCTCCTGCGGAATGCCGATGCCTTGGTCTTGTATGAAAACGCGGTAAAATTTTTCGGTTATTTCAAGTCGAATTTTTATCACGGTTTTTTCGGGGCTGTATTTGATTGAGTTTGAGATGATGTTTGAGATAACTTGGTTTATTCGTGCGGCGTTTGCCTCAATGAAACAAACACTTTCCGGCGGGATAAAGTCGATTTCCTGCTCCTTTTGTTCGGCAAGAACCTGTGCCTGCCGAATCGCAAGGCGCAACAGTGCTACAAGGTCAACGACGTCCATTTCGAGAGTGGCATGTTTTGAATCCAAGCGCGAAAGCTCCAAAAGGTCGGAAATAAGAAGCGACATGCGATTGGCCTCGTCGTCGATGACTTTTAAAAATTGGATGGCTGTTTCGCGCTCGTCAATTGCACCGTCGAGCAGCGTCTCCGTGTATGTTTTTACGCTTGTAAGCGGCGTGCGAAGCTCGTGCGACACGTTTGCGACAAACTCCTTGCGCATATTGTCCAGTTTTTGCTGGCGCGTTATATCTTGCAAAACAATTACATATCCGTCAACCGCATCCGATTCGTTTGTATATACCGTAACGCACGCGTAAATGTAAAGCTCTCCGTCCTCATGGACAGATTCTCGCGTTTCGCCCTGCTTCATTTGAGATACATCATCGGGATCGAAGCCGAAAAACTCAAACACGGCTTTGGCGTCGGAGTTTTCAATATCAATGCCATGCAAAAGATCACCGCTCGCGTGATTTGCGTGCAAAAGCCGACCGTCGATGTCGTACGCCAAAACGCCGTGCGATGTGTTTTGCAAAACAGCTTCACGCTTGTTTTTTTCGCTGACAATCCGCCCGAGCGTAGCGCGAAGCTCTTTTGACATATTGTTAAAATCCCGAGCGAGTTGTCCGATTTCATCGTCGCCCGTCGTTTCAATTTCGCGAGAAAAATCGCCCGACGCGAGGGCTTTTGCATGTTTGGTAAGGGCGACAATCGGGTTTGCAAGCGTGCTTCCCAAAAACAACCAAAAAATAACCGTTACAACAAGAGCGATTAAAACCGTCGTAACAAGCGTAAACGTCAAACGAAACAAGCTCTCATTCATCGCACGCATGTCGACCCTTGTGTAAATTACAAAAGTTTCGCCGTCGCGCTCAACAGGCATCGCATAGGTAAACCACAAACGCTCCGCGCCCTGCAAATCCACACCGATGCTTCCCACATTAAACGACTCTGCGCCCGTAAGTGCCGCCGCAAGCGTGTTGTCGTTAAAGTTCATCCCGATAAATTCCTCGGGCGCAAGCACTCGCCCGGCATCGCTCAAAATTATGCCCTCAATGTCATACCCCACAAGCATAAGCCATTCCTGCGCGCCCCCAAACTCGACGCGCTCGTACATTTGAACAATGCGTGCGTCGATAAGCTCGGCGATGCTTTGGAGTGTGTCACGTGTTTGTTCGATTTCCATCGAACGAACGGATAGCAACATAAAGGTGCCGCTAACAGTCATAACAACAAAGACTACAGCGGCATAGATCGCAATCAATTTTGTTTTTATACTACGCAAGCCCATCCCCAAATTCCTGCGTAAAATGATACCCCACGCCTCGTTTTGTCAGGATATAGGTTGGGTTGTCGGGCGTTGTTTCGAGCTTGGTGCGCAGTCGGCGAATCGTAACATCAACGGTACGCACATCCCCAAAATACTCGTAACCCCACACCTTCTCAAGCAACGCTTCACGCGTAAAAACCTGGTTGTTTTGCGTAGCCAAGAATTTTACAAGCTCAAATTCGCGCCGCGTCAAATCAATCGATTCGCCGCCGCGATTTACCTCAAACATATCCAAGTCGATGCTTAAGTCCCCAAAAATCAGCTTGTTTGTGCCGTTAGAAACCGGTTGCGCCATGCTCCCGCGCCGCAAGTTTGCCATAACCCGCGCAAGCATCTCGCGAACCCCAAACGGTTTTGTAATATAATCATCCGCGCCAAGCTCAAAGCTAAGCACCTTGTCTGCCTCCTCGGCCTTAGCCGTAAGCATAATAACCGGCACTTGGCTAACCTTTCTCAGCCTGGTGCATACTTCATACCCATCCAGCCCCGGCATCATAATGTCCAAAATAACCAAATCCGGATTTTCCGAAAGCGCGAGCTCGAGTCCCTTCTTTCCGTCGTGCGCCTCGACAATTTCATAACCCTCTCGACGCAAATTGTACGCCAAAATGTCAACAATCGTTTTTTCATCATCAACAACCAAAATTTTTGCAGGCATGATATTCCTCCCGTTTCTCGTTTTTGCTTTTTATAAACCGGATTAGCGTGCCGTATCCGGCTTCGAGACGTAACGTCGCCCCCCGAAAGATGCCCACGGCGTCCACTGCACGCTTGGCGTGCCGTGCCGTGCCTATCGTCGGTCTGAGGCGGG
>WRHA01000053.1 GCA_009783395.1 Defluviitaleaceae bacterium | reverse complement strand
GAAGCGAGGCGGCGGCGGCTTTTGCCACTGCCATCGATACGCCCAAAATGGCATTCGCACCAAGTTTCGATTTATTGTCGGTTCCGTCGAGGTCGAGCATTTTCATGTCAACAGCAACCTGGTCGAGTACGTTCATGCCGCAAATTTCGTCGCGGATGATGTCGTTTACATTGTCCACGGCTTTTTCAACGCCAAGCCCCAAATAACGCTCGCCGCCGTCGCGAAGCTCAACTGCTTCAAACGCACCTGTCGATGCACCCGAGGGTACTGCGGCAATGCCGCTGGAAACTCTGCCGCCCTCGTCTTCGCAGATTACCTGTACTTCTACTGTAGGGTTGCCTCGCGAATCCATAATTTCGCGTGCGTGTACCTCTACGATTTCGTTAAATGTTTTGATCATTTTGATTCCTCCTGTATATTTTTGTTTTTTTGAAATCCCTTTTTTACTTTTTCACAAGGAGACTTTTCCCCGTCATTTCGGGTGGTTTGGGCAAGCCCATTAAATCCAAAAGCGTCGGTGCGATGTCCGCGAGGCGACCGCCGGGCGCAAGACCATAATTGCCGCAGTTGAAAAGAACAAACGGCACGGGATTTGTTGTATGAGCGGTAAAAGGTGTGTTTCCTTCGGGGTCGAGCATCTTGTCGGCATTTCCATGATCGGCGCAAAAAAACATGCGTGTGCCGTTTTTAAGCATTGCATCCATCGAGCGAGCAACGCACGTGTCTATTGTTTGAACCGCTTCGATTGCCGCATCCATAATACCCGTGTGTCCAACCATATCGCAATTCGCAAAATTTACAACGATAAGATCATACTTTTGCGACTCGACTGCCTCTACAAGCTTGTCCGCGACCTCCGGCGCACTCATTTCGGGTTGCAAATCATATGTCGCAACCTTCGGCGACGGCACGAGTATTCTGTCCTCACCGTCATATGCGGCCTCATTACCGCCGTTAAAAAAGAAAGTAACGTGCGCGTATTTTTCCGTTTCCGCAAGGCGAAGTTGCGTGCATCCTTTGTCTGCCAAGTATTTGCCAAGTACGTTATCCATGCTTTGCGCATGAAAAGCGACGTGCTTGTTTACAATTGACGTATCGTACTCCGTAAAACAGACGTAGTATAAAGGAAGCAATTTCGCACGTCGGAAACCATTGAAGTCCGCATCGCAAAATGCGCGGGTAATCTCGCGGGCGCGGTCAGGACGAAAATTGAAAAAGACAACAGAGTCTTTTTCACCGATTTTTGCAGTTGGCTTTCCGTCACGCAAAATAACCGTAGGCACAACGAACTCGTCGTTTACACCTGCGGCGTAGGTTTTTTCCATGCATTCGGTTGCGGATGCGGCAGTTTCGCCAACACCTTCGGTCAGTGCTGTGTATGCTTTTTCGACACGCTCCCAGCGGTTATCGCGATCCATTGCGTAATATCGCCCGGAAATTGTCGCAATCATCCCAACACCAATTTTTTGCATCTCGCTTTCAAGCTCGCGAACATAGTTCGCCCCCGAAGCGGGTGGCGTGTCGCGCCCATCGAGGAACGCGTGGACGAATACATTACTTATGCCGCTACGTTTTGCAAGCTCAAGCAATGCATACAAATGAGTGTTATGGCTGTGGACGCCACCGTCCGACAAAAGCCCGTACAAATGCAGTGCAGAGCCGTTCGCACGTACATTTTCAATCGCGCCGAGAAGCGTTTCATTATTGTAAAAATCGCCGTCTGCAATTTCCTTTGTGATTCGAGTAAGTTCCTGATAAACAACGCGCCCTGCGCCGATGTTTGTGTGACCGACTTCGGAGTTGCCCATTTGCCCGTCGGGGAGACCGACATCAAGCCCGGATGCCGCGCCCGGTTGGGTGGGATACTTCTCCATAAGCCAGTCGAGATGCGGCGTTTCGGCTAGTGCGATTGCGTTTGCGTCGCGCTCGTCACACAGACCGAATCCGTCCAAAATCATTAGCACAACCGTCTGCTTATTCAAAATTTACCACCTTTTCGAAGGTTGATTTTATGCTTGCTCCGCCAACAAGTCCGCCGTCAATGTTCGGCATGGAAAAAAGTTCGTTGGCATTCTCCGGCGAGACACTTCCGCCATACAGGATGCGAACATTATCCGCCGCTGTTTGCCCGTGGCTTGCTTTAATTTCATCCCGAATCAATGCACAAACTTCCTCGGCCTGCTCTTTCGTTGCGGTTTCGCCTGTACCGATTGCCCAAACAGGTTCGTATGCGACTATAATTTTTGTAATATCCTCGGCAGTCATTTCGTCAATCGCAAACGCAAGTTGTTTGCGGACGACGCTAAAAGTACGGCCGGACTTGCGTTGCTTTGATGTTTCGCCGATGCAAATAATTGGCGTCAGGCCTTCTTTTAATGCAGTGAGTGCCTTGAGGTTTACCTCGGTATCGCTCTCTTTGAAATATTCGCGACGCTCCGAGTGACCGATTATGACGTAGGGAATTTCCATGCTTGCAAGCATTTGCCCGGAAATCTCACCGGTGTACGCACCGTTTGAGGCGTAGTGCATGTTTTGCGCGCCGACCTTGATATTTGTACCTGCGAGAATGCTTTTCACCATGCCGAGATGAACAAACGGCACACAAAACACCACGTCTGCTGTGTCGGTGTTTACTGTTTCCTTCATTAATTTTGTGAATTGTTCCGCCATTTTTGCATTAAGGTTCATTTTCCAGTTACCGGCGATTAGTTTTTTTCTCATCTGATTTCCCTCCAATTTGCATGATTCGGGGTTTTATTTCTCTTGAATCGCAACGACGCCGGGCAGTTCTTTGCCCTCAAGGAACTCCAGCGATGCGCCGCCACCTGTTGAGATATGCGTCATTT
>WRHA01000052.1 GCA_009783395.1 Defluviitaleaceae bacterium | reverse complement strand
TTTTTCGAGTTTGCACGCCTTCTTTATAAGAATAGCGGCGGGTGGAGTTTTTGTGATAAACGAAAAACTTTTGTCGGCGTAAACCGTTACAACCACGGGGATGATCATGCCCGCGTCGTTTTTCGTGCGCTCGTTAAACTCCTTACAAAAGCCCATCATGTTCAAACCATGCTGACCCAACGCCGGCCCGACCGGGGGCGCGGGCGATGCTTTTCCGGCTTCAATTTGCAGTTTTACATAAGCCGTGATTTTCTTTGCCATTTTAGTCCTCCTTGTGGTATTATCGAGCTTTTTCGCTCTCCCACATTATTTAAACACACATAGCTTTAGTGTTGTTTATCTTTTTCGCTGTTTTTCTTCGCGACATATGCAATCGGCAACGCGCCACCTATCGCAATAGCGATATGAGCAATTATTATGCTAAGCCACCTTACATCGCCAAAAGCGTCACCCAGTACCAAAATGTCAATAAGTACCCTCACACCGGCACCGACAAAAAAAATAATTAAAAACGAAGAGGCAAACATCCCTGCAAAGCTTTTCATTTCCTGCTCCTTTTTTGTGCTGATACAAACGCTTACATGCGCTGCAGCACGTGATAGTCAACTTCAACTTGCGTTTCCCGTCCGAAAACGCTCAGCGCGATCGAAACGGTTTTCTTTTGATGATTAATATCCTTGACATTACCAACCGAGCCTTCGAACGGACCGGTGATAATCCGCACAAGCTCGCCGAGATCGAGATCAAGTTCGAAATCGGGAATCTCGATGCCCATTGAAATAATTTCCTCATCGGTTAGAGGAACGGGCTTCGAGGCGGGGCCGACAAAGCTGGTTACGCCGCGTGTGTTTCGCACAACGTACCATGTATCGTCGGTCATAATCATTTTCAGCAAAACATAACCGGGGTAGATTTTTTTCTGCACCGATTTTCTCACATTGTTTTTCACTTCAATTGTGTCCTGCACGGGCACTACGATTTGCTCGAAAAACTCTTCCATGCCGCGGTTTTCGATGATTTTTTCGATGTTTGCCTTAACCTTGTTTTCATAGCCGGAATACGTGTGAACCACGTACCACTTGGATTCCGGCATCAGCTCATGTCTGGATTCCGTCATAGAAGCTTATCTCCCTACAAAACATTCTCAACAAACGCGCTGAAAAGCCAGCCGAAAATACCGTCGTTTATCATAATATACGCACCAAACAGCAACGAAACGGCGATTACCGTAACAGTGTGCTTGAAAAGCGTTTCCCGCGATGGCCAAACAATTTTACGAAACTCGGCGCGATAGGTTTGGATAGTGCTTTTTACAGCACTTTCGCCGTCCGATTTTTTTTCTTTCTTTTTGTCGTCATCCATATTACATGCTCCTTTAACGTATGCTTTACCAAATCTGCTTACTTCGTTTCGCGATGCGGTGTGTGTTTATTGCAAAAACGGCAATACTTCTTTGTTTCCATACGATCGGGATGGTTCTTTTTTTCTTTCATCGTGTTGTAATTCCTTTGCTTGCATTCCGTGCAAGCAAGCGTTATTCTTGCGCGCATAATGATCCCTCTCTCTTAAAAAATTTACACCAAAAAAACATCGCCGCCCGATGTCCTACGAGATAATATAAAATTTTTGAAAGGTTGTCAAATAAAAAATCGGTGCGGGTAGTGTCACTACCCGCACCGATTTTTTTTTGCGATCTTCGCCTACAGGTCGACTACATTAAATCCACCATGCGTCGGCAGGAGTTTCGTAGATAAGCAGCGGTTTTAAAAACTCCACGGCCTTTTCAAGCCCCTCTTCGACGGACATAAGTGCGTCCTCGTGTTCGATTGAAATTGAGCCGTCGTATCCGATTGCGCGAAGCGTTGAAATTATCGCACGCCATTCGGTTTCGCTTGTGCCATAACCGACTGTGCGAAAAACCCACGAGCGATCTATAATATTGGCGTAGCTCGTTGTTTCAAGCACGCCGTTTACGGCTTTATTGAATTCGTCGATGCGCGTGTCCTTTGCGTGGAAGTGATAAACCGCGCCCTTCAGGGCTTTAAGCGACTCTGTTGGGCGAATTCCCTGCCAAAGCAAATGGCTGGGATCAAAATTCGCGCCGATTGCGGAACCGACAGCCTCGCGCAGTCGCAAAAGCGTACTCGTGTTATACACGCAAAAACCGGGATGCATCTCAAGCGCGATTTTTTTCACGCCGTGTTTTTCAGCAAATGCAACCGCTTTTTTCCAGTACGGAATAAGAACCTCGTCCCATTGATATTTTAAAATTTCATTAAAATCATTCGGCCACGCGCTTGTCACCCAGTTTGGATATTTCGCGCCTTCGAAATCGCCGGGGCAACCACTGAATGTAACAACCGTATCCACGTCCAATTTCTGCGCCAGTCGGCACGTCTTTTCAAAATCGGAATTATCCTTTTCGGCGGTGTGCCGATTCGGATGCACCGGATTTCCGTGACAACTAAGCGCGCTGATCGTCAAACCATACTTTGCCAATAACGCTTTAAACGCCCCAATTTTCCCCTCATCGGCAAGCATCTCGTCAGGATTAAGATGCACGTTTCCGGGAAAGCCGCCCGTCCCGATTTCAACAGCCTGCACGCCAAGCCCCGACAAATAAGCAAATGCATCTTCCACGCTTCGCCCATAAAGCGGCACGGTTAAAACTCCGAGTTTCATAATAAATGCTCCTTTCGAGTCGTTTTTGGTTTTACCAAAAATCGCTCCTGTTCAATTTTTTTATGATTTTACACTTATTTGCCAAACTTGACACGCCAAATCGCCTATACTAAAATATTTTTCGAAGGTGACCTGCGAAATATGCGGATATGGCGGAATT
>WRHA01000051.1 GCA_009783395.1 Defluviitaleaceae bacterium | reverse complement strand
CAAGGCGGTTCGTGCGGCGTTTGTTTCCGCCGCCGACGCATACATCCGAAGCGGAAATCATTATAAAAAAGACGAGAAAAAAATAACCTTCGCCGACATCGAGGAAAGCCTCATTTTAATTACAAATTCATTCTCGACCCAAACATCCTACGAAAATCAAACAAAAAAAGCGATTACAAACAAATTCATCCAAGAAGCCATGACGGATTTTTTCAAAAAACAGCTTGAAGTATATTTTATCGAACACAAAGCGGACGCAGACAGACTTTGTGCGCAAATTTTAGCAAACAAGCGCAGTCGCGAATCCGTTGAAAAAACCCGCGTCGCGCTGAAAAAAAAGCTGACGGGGCAAATCGACCTTAACAATCGCGTCGAAAAATTCGTAAACTGCCGAACAAAGGACACTACGCGGCGCGAGCTGTACATAGTCGAGGGCGACTCCGCGCTCGGTTCATGTAAACTGGGGCGCGACGCCGAATTTCAGGCGATTATGCCGGTTCGCGGAAAGATTTTTAACTGCCTGAAAGCGGATTACAATCGGATTTTGCAAAATGAAATTATCACCGATTTACTGCGCGTCCTCGGTTGCGGCGTTGAAATTAAGCACAAAACGAAGCAATCCAAAACGAACGGCGATTTCGACATAAACAAACTGGGCTGGAATCGCATAATTATATGTACGGACGCAGATTATGACGGATACCACATTCGAACGCTGATTTTAACGATGATTTACCGCCTGACGCCTACGCTGATCGAGCGCGGCAAGGTCTTTATAGCAGAATCGCCGCTTTACGAAATCACCGTCGGCAAGGAAACCTTCTTCGCCTACACCGAGCGTGAAAAAACGGAAATTTTGGACAAAGCCGAAAAAAAAGGCACAAAACCGCGCATCCAACGCTCAAAAGGTTTGGGCGAAAACGAGCCGGAAATGATGTGGCAAACAACAATGAACCCTGCCACACGCCGCCTTGTTCAAGTAATTCCCGCCGACGCCGAAAAAACGCAGGAAATGTTCGAAACCTTGCTGGGCGATAATTTGCGAGGTCGCAAGGATTTTATTGAGGAATACGGGCATTTGTATATAGATTTAGCAGAAGCGGGCTGAAGTGTGAAAAAGGTTGATTGGCAGGGGCTGAAACTGCGCGAAAAAACCCGCGAGCTGTTGAAAAATATCGCGGGTGCAAAACATGCCGATTTTGTGGAGTCAATAATTCTTTTCGGAAGTGAAGCAAAAGGCACCGCAAGGTTAACAAGCGACATCGACCTGGCGTTAATCAGCACAAAGCCGCTTAATATGAAGGAGCGGCTAAGCATTTTTGAACATGTTCCCCAAGATATCTATCATGACGCCGATGTTCGAGTGGTGTGCCTAAGAAAATCCGCACTTGAAACCGCAAACAAGTTGGACATCGGCTACAGCATAAAGCGAGAGGGCGTGATTATTTATGAAAACGTATCGTGAGTTAGCACTGCGCGACTTACACTCTGCGAAAATCATGCTTGACGCAAGCATCTATAACAACGCCGTCCGATTTTGCCAACAATATGTTGAAAAAATTTGCAAAGAAAAAATCCACACCTCCGGATCGGAAGACGGCGACCAATTTTTGCTACATTCGCACAGACTGCCGAAATTGGCACGACGTTGCGAGGTTTTGTGTGCCATTCGATTCACAAAAGATGAAGTTATTTTTTTTAACGAACTGGCAAATTATTATTTCGACACAAATTATCCGGGCGACGAATATGTAGAAATTGACGACAAAACCGCAAACGACGTATATGCTCAAACGTTGGATTTTCAAAAGAAATATGAGGCTATTTTAATCATTTGATGAAGGATGAAGAGTGGCACAATGCATCATATACTCTCCTTCGGGCTTTTTGAATTTTTCGCGATAATTTTACTTTTGGCGAACGTGTGGACGTTTGCCTTGTTTGCTTTTGACAAATTTCAAGCGGTAAGGAATCGGTGGCGGGTTAGCGAGAAAGCGATGATTTTTTTCGCGCTGTGCGGCGGCGGTGTTGGAGCGGCTTTGGCGATGTATGCGGTGCGGCATAAGACTAGGAAGGTGAAATTTAAAATTGCCGCGGCGGTTGGTGTGGTAGTTTTGCTGATTACTGCGATACATATCACGCATGGGCTTACGCTGGACAGGATTGTTCGATTTGTGGAAATTGAGTGGCGAGCGGAAAATTGGCCTGCCGAGGTAAACGGATATCGCATCGCATTTATGGCGGATTTTCATACTATTCCGGATGAAACCATGGCGGATGTTGTCGCGGGAATTAATGCGCGGGATGTTGATTTGTTGCTTCTCGGCGGCGATTTTTCGCATCGAGACCATCATTATCGAGGCACTGTTCGCGAAATTTCGCGGGCGATTACAACCGACGGCATTTTCGGCGTTGAGGGCAACCACGACTGCTATATTCGAGTTTTCGCGCTGAAGCGACAATACGGCATTACGCCGCTTGATAATGATGGCGTGCAAATTCGCGACGGATTTTTCATCGCGGGGGTACATGATTTGTGGAATCGTAATCCCTGCATCGAAACAGCAATCGTGGGTGCGAACGTCGACGACTTTGTTCTGCTTATTTCGCACAATCCCGATGTTACGATGCGACAATCCACGAGCGGCGTGGATTTAATCCTCACGGCGCACACGCATGGCGGACATATTGCGTTTTTCGGATTGCCGTTTTTTTTGGATATCTACGGTGGCATAACTGCTTACGGGTCGCGTTTTGCTCGTGGATTTGCGTATTCGGCGGACGAAACACCCGTTTTTGCAACAGCGGGCGTCGGGATGGTTTCAAATCT
>WRHA01000050.1 GCA_009783395.1 Defluviitaleaceae bacterium | reverse complement strand
CGGATACGGCACGCCAAGCGTGCAGTGGACACCGTGGGCATCTTTCGGGGGGCGACGTTACGTCTCGAAGCCGGATACGGCACGCCAAGCGTGCAGTGGACGCCGTGGACATCTTTCGGGGGGCGACGTTACGTCTCGAAGCCGGATGCAGTTTCCTAGCCGATGAAAAAAGGCGTCAATCATCAATAGCCGCAATATTGCGAGCACCATAAAATGGGTCAACGGAAACCTCAAAAGGTATACGTTGTTCACGGCTCATTTTTTTTGCAAAGATTGTAAATGCTGTTGTCATATGTATGGAGGTGTTACTTGTGCCAAATATTAAACCAATATCAGATTTGCGAAATTATGGAGAAGTCTTACGGAGCGTGTCTGTGGGTTCTCCTGTTTTTTTAACTAAGAATGGACGAGGACAGTACGCTGTTCTTCATATTGATGAATATGTTGAGTATGAGAAAACGCTAGCCTGGAGGAAACTAAAATCTGAACTGGACAGAGGGCGGCAATCCGGTGAGGAAAATGGCTGGATTTCTGCCGATGCTGTTTTTACACGACTCGAGGAAAGATACGATGACTAATGTTGTCCTGTCACCGGAAGCCGAAAAAGATTTGGTGCGGATAGGTGACTATATTGCTGTGCAACAAAAAAGCCCACGCACTGCGCTAAGAATCATTCGCAAGATTAAAGCACGAATAAAAGAGCTTGCAGATTTTCCGCTAATCGGTACACCATTGTCCGCTGTTGTTGCAATTGATACAGACTATCGTTTTCTTGGCTGTGGAAGCTATTTGGCGTTTTACCGTTATGCAGATAAAATCGTGTTGATTGACCGTATACTTCATGGCAGGCAAGATTATATTGCTGTAATGCTTGGAGACATGATAGAGGAGTGCGAAGATGACTTTTGATTATTTGATTTAAATGTGCTGAAAAGGTGCTTATCCCCCATGCGGAAGATGCCGCGAATTTACTACCAAAAAAGCACGCCAAGCGTGCATTGAGCACCGTGGACGTCTTCGAGTTATTGGGGTGTTCGTCTCGAAGCCGGATACAGTTTCCTAGCATACAAAAAAGCCTGCGATCGATTTAAATCGGTCGCAGGCTTTTTTTATAGGCCGGGAAACTGCATCCGGCTTCGAGACGAACATATTCGCTCCCCACCACATGTCCACGGTGTCCAATGCACGCTTGGCGTGCTAGCCCATCTTTACTTCTACTTTATATGTTTCTCCGTCGCTCACGGGCAAAACATTTCCGTCAATTTCTTTGCCGTTAACCGTAATCTTTTTTACGCCCTTTTCAACGCCGACGGAATTATCCACGGTAATTTCATAGGTTGCGCCGCGGAATTTGCGGCTGACCTTGAAGCCGCGCATTGTTGCGGGGATGCATGGGTCGATGCGCAGGCCGTCATATTCGGGGCGAATGCCGAGAATGTACTGCGAAATGCTTGTAAATGTCCATGCCGCTGTGCCTGTCAGCCATGAATTTTTGCCTTCGCCGTGGCGCGTTGCATCCTTGCCGGCGATCATTTGGCAGTAAACGTACGGCTCCATGCGGCGGAGCTGTGAATCTTCCTCGCGATATGCGGGGCAGATTTTTTTGTATGTTTCAAAGGCGCGTGTTCCGCGTCCCAGGCGGGTTTCTGCGATTGTTACCCACGGATTGTTGTGGCAGAAGATGCCGGCATTTTCTTTATATCCCGGCGGGTAAGATGTAATTTCGCCGAGTTCGAGATGATATTTTTTGTACGCGGGCTGTTGGAGGACGATGCCGTATGGCGAATCCAGCCATTCCTGCACGCTGTTTAAGGCCTTCTCTGCGCGGCCGTCTTCCAGTCCGATGCCCGCCATAACGGAAAATCCGTTTGATTCAATGAAAATTTTTCCGTCTTCGCATTCGTTCGAGCCGATTTTATTGCCGTGTGCGTCATACGCACGAAGGAACCAGTTTCCGTCCCAGCCGTGTGCGTCAACGGCGGCAAGGATTTTTGCAAGCTCGACCTCGGCATATTTTGCCTCATCCTCGCGCTTTGTTCGGCGGCAAATCTCGATGTACTCCGGCGCGACGAATGCGAAAATTGCCGCGATTAAAACGGATTCCGCGATTCCGCTTTCGAAGTTTGCCGTCGTTTGAAAACTCTCGCCCGGCGTTTTGCTGAAACAGTTCAAATTTAAGCAGTCGTTCCAGTCGGCGCGGCCGATAAGCGGCAAGCCGTGCGGCCCTTTATTGTTCACCGTGAAATCAAACGATCGCTTCAAATGTATAAACATCGAGTCGGCAAGCGATTCGTCATTGTCGAAGGGGACGTTTTCGTCCAAAATCGAATAGTCGCCCGTTTCCTTTATATACGCCGCAACGCCGAGGATCAGCCACAGCGGGTCGTCGTTGAAGCCGCTGCCGATTTCGTTGTTGCCGCGCTTGGTTAGCGGTTGATATTGATGGTACGCACTGCCGTCGGGGAATTGTGTCGCGGCGATGTCCATGATTCTTTCGCGTGCGCGTTCGGGAACGAGATGCACAAAGCCGAGCAAATCTTGGTTTGAATCGCGAAAGCCCATGCCGCGCCCGATGCCCGATTCGAAATATGACGCACTGCGCGACATATTAAATGTAACCATGCACTGATACTGGTTCCACACGCCTGCCATCCGCGCCATTTTTTTGTCATACGCCTCAACGGTAAACTTTGACAAAAGATCTGCCCAAAATGCGTTAACCTCCGCCAATGCTTTATCGGCCGCCGCCGGCGTTGCGTATTTTTTCAAAAGCGCGTTCGCCGGTTTTTTATTTATAACGTGGAGGTCTTGCCATTTATCGTCCTCG
>WRHA01000049.1 GCA_009783395.1 Defluviitaleaceae bacterium | reverse complement strand
CTTCCTCGTCGTACTCGATGTCCAGTATGCGGACGCGACTGCCGACGCTTATGCTGTCTTGGTCGAGATCTTCTTCGTCGATTACTTCGGCATTTCGCAGGATTTTTTCGATTAAAACTATGCGGTTTTCAATTTCGGCTTGCTCGTCTTTTGCGGCGTCGTATTCTGCGTTTTCGCTAAGGTCGCCTTGACCGCGAGCGTCTTTTATTTTTGATGCCACTTCCTTGCGGCGCACTACTTTTAGGTGTTGCAGCTCTTTTTCGAGTTTTTCCAGCCCCTCGGATGTAAGTACGGTCTTTTTATCAGCCATAAAATTCGCCCTCCAACATAAATAGAAGTCGGCACGCGCCGACCCGATAGTTATTGCCCACTAAAAGAGAATTATACCGCGCCCCACAAAAAGTGTCAACCGAGATGTGGAAAATTTTACAAATATTTTACGAATATTCTATTGAGAAATGAGGCAAAAGAGTGACTATTCCCAAACCCCTTCGTGTGGGTGATACCGTTGCCGTGATTGCAACGTCCGGGCCGGTTAATTTGGAAAAACTCGACGCCGGAGTAAAAGTTTTGCATAGCATGGGTTTGCGCGTGAGAATTTTTGAAAGTTGCTTTGCGCAACACGAATATCTCGCGGGTGCGGACGCGCTTCGCTTGCGTGACCTGCACGCCGCATTTGCCGATCGCGAAATTCGCGCAATTTTCCCGGCACGCGGAGGATATGGCGCGGCGCGCTTGCTTCCGCACCTCGATTTCGACTTGATCCGCAAAAATCCCAAAATCTTTGCGGGCTACAGCGACATAACCGCACTCCACATCGCGCTGAACCAATGCGCCGGGCTCGCCACTTTCCACGCGCCGATGGTTGCCGCGGATTTGGCGGATGCCGATGATGATACCTTGCGGTCATTTCAAGCGCATTTATTTGCGAACGGCCCGGCCGTGGGCGGGCGACCGCTCTTTTTTCCAAAAAACGGCGTTTTGACGGGGGGGAATTTGAGTGTGATTGTTTCGTTGATTGGTACGCCGTTTGAGATTGATACGTGTGGGAAGGTTCTTTTTCTTGAGGAAGTGGGTGAGGCGGCTTATCGCGTCGATCGGATGTTGTTGCAGTTGAAGTATGCGGGGAAATTGCGTGATGCGGAGGGCTTTGTTTTGGGTGACTTTTCGGGCGAAAATATCGACCTTGCCATACGCGAAATTCTTGTTCCGGAGGGTAAGCCGCTGGTTCGGGATTTCCCGGCGGGGCATTGTATGCCAAATTTTACGTTGCCGCTTGGGCGAAAATTTTCAAATCGGTGCGGGTAGTGTCACTACCCGCACCGATTTGAAAAATTATTACTGACGCTCAACCGTGAAACTTTTTCGAACAAACTTTCCTATTGCAAAGTGTAGGAAAAAAATGCTATTATCATGTTATACATCTAAAAATTATGGGGGAGGGATTACCATGGTAATTAATGCGAGTCAATACGTAAACGGCGCAAACGGTGTAAATGGCGTAAACGGTATAAATCACAATACCAGCTATTGGCGCACGGGCGGAAGCAGCTTTGCACAAGGGGTTTTTAATCGTCCCGGTACGCAGTTCGGCAGAAATAATTCACCATCGACGCCGGATTTCAGAGAAGAGGCATCGACTATCCGACGCCGTGCAGACGAAATGCGCGAGGTACTTGGCGAAATGCGCGGTCGTAATGCGACAACGCTTTTCAGCACTATGCAAGCGGTTTCGGCGAACACCGATCGCCTGCTGATTGAATCAACATCGACCCTCGCTTCCGTCAGGCCGCAGAATTTTTCCGTTGAAGTAACACAGCTTGCAACCGAACAGCGCAACGAAGGCGTCGCAATGCAATCGGATGAATCTGCTTGGGACGTAGGTTTTCTTGAAGGCGAGAATCAGATCGTAATCGAATCGGGCGGACGTTCCTTCAATATTACTTTCGATGTTGCGGAAAACGCGACCGCTCGGCAAGCACAGGAAAGCATGGCAGCAGCGATAAACGCGCAAACCGGCATGACAGGCGTTGCGGCCTCGGTAAGCGTTAACCAAGCCGAAAACACAAGCACAATAACATTGCAAACAACCGAAACCGGAACCGAGACGCAAGACGGCGTAAATTTCACGGTTAGGGACAGCGGAGGCGGGATTGCCGCCGCGATAACAGGCGTTGACGAAACCACGCAAAATGCGCAAAACGCGGTTTACCGTGTGCATCGCGGAAATGTAACGGGCTTTGAGCGTACATCTGCCTCAAACGAGGTGGACTTGGGTCAAGGCGTAACGGGGACGCTTCGCGAAACCGGAACAACAGCCGTAACCTTCGCCGCCTCAAACACCTCCGCACAAGTCGACGCGATGCGGGACGCTGTTTCGGCGTTTAACAATCTTATGACTGCCGCACGCGCAACGGGCGGCCGCCTCGAAGAAAGCCTTCATACCGTCGCGATTACAAGCGAATCCGCGCTTGCACGCGTTGGCATAACAATAAACCAAAACGGCTCTTTGGCGATAAACGAAGAGCGCATGACAGCCGCCGCAGAAAGCGGCGCGTTGGAGCGATTTGTTAGCGACGGCGCGAATGGCGTCGGGTTCCTCGGTCGCTTGGAAAATATCAGCCGCAGTGTTCAGCAAAACCCGCTGGCCTACACCCAAAACCGCGACAATTTCCAAAACAATTTCCAGTGGAACGCTCAAATCCACAGCGCAATGAACCTAGGCATGTTATTCGACACCTTCATGTAGCGCGCCAAGCGCGCAGTGGACACCGTGGGCATCCGGTGGTGGGCGTGCGCTACGTCTCGAAGGGTGCGC
>WRHA01000048.1 GCA_009783395.1 Defluviitaleaceae bacterium | reverse complement strand
GCACGAATTTACCATCCCCGAGGATGCGACTTTTGGCGTTTCCGCCGCATACGCATTCACCGTCGTAAATTTATCCGCACGGGGCGGCGGCATACAAGCCGCAAACAATTACCAGTGGCGGTATCTGATACCGCAGGTTCGCAGGTTTAATTCACCATACGTTGTAATTTTAATGGACACAAATTCATTCAATCGCCGACACGAGCGCGAACTTTTCCACCTCGCGATGACACAGCTTGCGGATGACGGGCGACTGGTTTTTGTGGTAAGCCCGGGCGACGAAACCACGCTTGCCATGCGCGACAGGGTGCGGTATATAACCGCCGCAAACTCAAGAATCCGTTTTTGGACGGAAGGGGATCAAGTTTGGTGGAACGATTAGCAGCACGCCAAGCGTGCAATGGACACCGTGGACATGTTTGCGTTTCCACGAGACGTCTCGAAGCCGGATACAGTTTCCTTGTCCATAAAAAAGCACGCAGGGGGAGTGGATTCCTTGTCTGTTAAAAAAATCGGCATTCCTAAGGCATTTTTATATTACAAATATCAGGTTATGTGGCGCAGTTTTTTTGAGGAGCTGGGCTTTGAAGTCGTGGTTTCGCCGAACACGAACAAAAAAATCCTCGACATGGGCATAAACTCCTCGATTGATGAGAGTTGCACCTCCGCCAAGGTTTACATGGGGCATGTGGAATGGTTGATCGGCAAATGCGACGCGATTTTCGTGCCTCGCATTGTAACCTTCGAGGACGGCGACGCGACATGCACAAAATTTTACGGCATTTACGACATCGTTCGCGCAACCTTCCCCGACGCAAATTTCATCCACTATTCCATCGACTACGACGAAAAGCAGACGGAGCGCAAGGCATACATGAAGCTCGGTGCGGAACTCGGAGCGAAAAAATCCGCCGTAAAAACCGCCTATAAAAACGCCGCCGCCGCCCTTGAGGAGTTTGAAAAAAATCTTGAATCGCGGCAGAATGCGATTTTAAAAAGCGACGACGACGTGATAAAAGTCTTGATTGTCGCGCATCCCTACAATATATACGACAAATTAATCGGCGAGCCGATTGTTCGCACGCTTGAGGAGCTTGGCGCAAGCATACTCTATGCCGACGTACCCGACAGCGCGCAAATGTGCGGAAAATCCAAGGCCCTCGCCCGAAGCATGTATTGGCGTTACAACAAGGAATTAACAGGCTCGGTTGAATTTTACCGCGACAGGATCGACGGTATCATTTTTATGACGACTTTTCCCTGCGGTCCCGATTCTCTCGCAATCGAGCTTATCATGCGAAAAATAAAAGACATCCCGATGACAAACCTAATTATCGACTCAAACTTCGGCGAAGCCGGCCTGCACACACGAATAGAAAGCTTCATGGACATCCTGCAAGCGCGCCAAGCACGCCAAGCGTGCAATGGACACCGTTGACATCTTTCGGGTAGCGAGCATTACGTCTCGAAGCCGGATACGGTTTTTCGGCGCGCAGTGGACACCGTTGACATCTTTCGGGTGGCGAGCATTGCGTCTCGAAGCCGGATACGGTTTTTCGGTGCTTAGTAAAAGGAGCGTTTATTTATGCATAAAATTTCCTTTCCGCATATGGGAAAATATCACGTTGTTATAAAAAAACTGCTGGAAGAATTGGTTGGGCAAAGCGGCGAGGTTTTAACCGCGCCGGCAATTACAAAACGCACAATTGAACTCGGCGCGAAACACAGCCCCGAGTTTGTTTGCATTCCCTTCAAATATAATTTGGGCAATTTTATAGAAGCCCTCGAAAACGGCGCGAACGTGCTTTTCCACACCTCCGGCGACTGCCGCATGGGCTTTTACAACGAAGTGCAGGAGCAAATTCTGCGCGACCTCGGCTACGAATTTCGCCTGTGCATCCTCGAAACAAACAGCCGAAACCGCAGCCTTCGCGACATCCACAAAATGTTTAAGAGTCTAAATCCGCGTTTGACATGGGCGCGAACGATTAAATCGCTGATTTTTGCAATACGAATAATTTTCGCGATGGACAAAATCGAAGAATATGTACGAAAAAATGTCGGCTTCGCGCCCGAGGACACTTTGGAAAAAATCGAAAAGAATTTCCTCGCGGAAGTCGCAAAAGCGCGAAGCATTTTTCATGTCGGCCGCATCTTTAGACAACACATGAGACAGCTAAAATCCGTCCCGCTAAACAAGCCCGAAAACCCCATGCGCATAGGCATAGTCGGCGAGCTGTATGTGCTTATGGAGCCGTTTTCAAATTATTTTATCGAGAAGGAGCTTGCAAAATTCGGCATCGAGGTCACTCGGTTCATAAACGTGTCCTATCTTCTCTTCTCCTCCCAACACAAAATCAAGCACCTAATCAAGCAGGCCGAAGGCTATGTGACATACGAAATCGGCGCGGACGGCACCGACAGCGTAGCAAAGTGCGTGCATTTCGCACGGGAAGGTTTCGACGGCATTATCCACCTAAAACCCTTTGGTTGCACACCCGAGGTTAATTCCATTCCGATCTGCCAGCGCGTAAGCGAGGATTTCGGCATACCGATTTTGTATTTCAGCTTCGATGCACAAACCAGCGAAACCGGCGTAAAAACCAGGCTCGAGGCCTTTTACGATATGATTCAAATGAAGCGCGCCTCTGCCGCATCTCCCGTGACTTCTGTATAAAACCCGTTGTACTTCCATATTTTTTCGGGTACAATTTACATATGGCGACCTCCAAAAACCCTTAATGAGCTGTGTCGCATCGCAAGAAAATGGCGGCACTTGGCCATTTTCTGAGAAGCGACATATGCGAATTTAGGGTT
>WRHA01000047.1 GCA_009783395.1 Defluviitaleaceae bacterium | reverse complement strand
CGCGAAGCATCAGCGCGGGTAGGTACATATCAATAAATCCGACAATCGTCGTTGATGCGTATTGCGCGCCGTACTCTACCCCGAGGATTGTTAAGAAAAGTCCGAACGGAAACGAAATTAACTCGAAAATCGGGGTTTGCTCATTGATGATTAGAGCTATGGTTCCCCATGCCAAAATGAACGGGATCAAATCCATAAAAATGCTTAGCCAATTGGAAAGCCCGGATTTTATGACACCGACCGGGGTTGTGCCGCTTGCTTTAAAGGCGGCGAGCCGTGTGGCTTGGCTGAAAAGCGAAACATTTGCAGGTGGCTCTTCTTCAATTTGCTTTCCTACATCGGGCAAATACTCGTCTTTCATTCCGCGAAGCGGCCATATGCGCGGCATTAATACTGCAAGGATTATTACCGTAATGCAAATGACAAGATAAAATACGAGGAAATGCGGGACAAGTCCGATTGTCTGCGCGATAACAAAGGTAAACGGAAGCGAAACAAACGTAAAGTTTACGCAAATCGCGGCGGCTTCGCGTCCGGTATAAAATCCCTTTTCGTGCTGGTCACGCGTAATAATTACTCCCGCCGCCGAAGAGCTGAACCACGACCCCATAAGGTCAATCGACGAACGCCCCGGAAGTGTGAACAAAAATCGCACAACTTTGCGAACAAGCACACCGAGAAACTCCATAATTCCAAAGTCCGTAAGCAGTGGAATTGTAATGCCAAGTACGAGGAAAATCACGATAAGACCCGAACTGCTTGCAATCAAGTCCATCATTAATGTCGCGCCGTCCCAGCCGATAATAAAATCCGGACCGACGCCGAAGTACACCATCCAAACAAGAATGACGGCGATGCCCTTGCTTACGAAATACACCGGGTGGCACAAAAAAATCCCCTTAAGCCACTCACTGTCCATAGCAAATTGGGGCTTAAACGCCGCAACAGCAACCGAGCCGAAATACGAAATGGTTATCAGTGTTGCCGCAATGTAAAAAACCAGCCCGAAGCCGCCGATTTGAACACTGTTCAGCGTAGCCCCGAGCCAATTAATTGCAAAGCCCAGCGGAATGTTAAACGAACCCTCGCCGTCCGGCAACAGTGCAACAAACAAAAACAAACCGATTACCGACATAACGGCAAATTTGACGATGTGTTTGTTTTGCACTTTGTAATTCTTGCTCACAAAATCATCTCCTTAATATGGAATTTTTCATCATTCTAACACAAAAAAAATCCTATTGCGCAATAGGATTTTTTTTGTAACCGGGAAACTTGACTTGATTTTTTATAGACAAGGAAACCGCATCCGGCTTCGAGACGTAATGCCGCCTCCCGCAAGATTCCCACGGTGCCCAATGCACGCTTGGCGTGCTATTTTTTTAGCCAGCTCATCATTGCGCGAAGTTCTTCGCCGACTTTTTCGACAGGCAGATCCTGTTCGATGCGACGTTTTGCCAAGAATCCGGCGCGATTTGCCTTGTTTTCCAAAATCCAGTTCTTTGCAAATGTGCCGTCTTGAACTTCGCCCAAAACTTTTTTCATTTCCTTGCGCGTTTCTTCGGTGATGATACGCTTGCCAATCATATAATCGCCATATTCGGCGGTGTCGGAAATCGAGTAGCGCATGTAGGAAAGCCCGCCCTGAACAACCATGTCTATGATTAATTTCATCTCATGAATGCACTCGAAATAAGCGGCTTCGGGAGAATATCCCGCCTCGACAAGCGTGTCGAATCCCGCCTTCATAAGCTCCGTTACGCCGCCGCACAAAACGGCTTGCTCGCCGAAAAGGTCGGTTTCGGTTTCCTCTTTAAATGTGGTCTGCAAAATTCCGGCACGCGCAGAACCGATTCCTGCCGCATATCCAAGCGCGGTTTTAAGCGTATCGCCGGTCGCGTCTTGATAAACAGCAACAAGCGCGGGAACGCCTTTGCCCTCCTGATACTGACTGCGAACGGTATGGCCGGGGCCTTTCGGCGCAATCATAAACACATTGACGTCCGACGGAGGAACGATCTGGTTGTAATGAATATTAAATCCGTGTGCGAACATTAAATAGTCGCCCGGAGAAAGATTCGGCTTAACGTCATTTTCAAAAATAATCGGGCCAAGCTCGTCCGGCACAAGAATTACGATAATTTGCGCCATTTTTGCCGCATCAGCCGTAAGCGCGGTTGCAAGCCCCGCCGCCTTAGCTTTTTCCGCGTCGGGATTGCCCGCATTCAAGCCCACGACAACATCCACGCCGGATTCATGCAAGTTAAGTGCGTGCGCGTGTCCTTGGCTTCCGTAGCCGATAATCGCCACTTTTTTGCCCTTCAGTACGTTTAAATCGCAGTCCTTTTGATAAAACAATTTTGCCATTTTTGTTTCCTCCTAAAATTTATATGTTTTTAATTTGCTCTCTACTTATTCCCGCCGCGTGAAATTGCCGTAAGCCCCGTCCGTGCGATTTCCAAAATCCCATAGGGTTTCATCAGCTCGATAAAGGCGTTGATTTTCATTAAATCGCCCGTAAGTTCCATTGCGATTGTTTTGACCGAGACGTCGATTATATTTGCGCGAAAGACGGTTGCTATATTAAAAATGTCGGAGCGGGCGGCGGCGTTTGCTTCGACCTTCACAAGGCAAAGCTCGCGGTAAATCGCACTGTCCGATACAAGCTCGGTGACATCCTGTGCGTCGACTAATTTAGCAACCTGCTTTTGGATTTGCTCAACAACGCGCTCGTCGCCCAGGAGGGACACTGTTATGCGGGAGAAGCGAATATCCTCGCTTGTGCCGACGGAAAGGCTGTCGATGTTATA
>WRHA01000046.1 GCA_009783395.1 Defluviitaleaceae bacterium | reverse complement strand
ATGTTGCAAAAAATGATTTGGGGCAAAGCAGGATTGGCCTTTCTGTGAGCAAAAAAGTGGGGTGCGCTGTTAAGCGAAATCGCATAAAACGGCTGGTTCGCGAGTACTTTAGAACCGTTTACATGTGCGATTATTATGAGTCGACCGCATTCGATTTTATCGTTATCGCACGCACACCGTCGGGAAAACTTCCGAAAGAGGGCGCGTTTGCGGAAGTGGACAAATCCCTCGCATATCTTCTTAAGCGGCTTGGAGCAGTGAATTAAATGAAGCGATTTTTACTGGCGTCATTGCGGTTTTACAAGCGGTTTATCTCGCCCTGCTTAGCTTTTTTGGGTGCGGAGTGCAGGTTTTTTCCGTCGTGTAGCGAGTATATGTACGAAGCCGTTGTGCAGTATGGCGTGGTGCGTGGGGGATGCATGGGTGTGTGGCGACTTTTGCGTTGCCAACCGTTTTCAAAGGGCGGCTACGACCCTGTGAAATAATTTCCCGCGAAATGGGTACAGTTGGAGGAAGAAAAATTTGATTGATTTTACTAAAGCGACCTTTATTTCAATGACCGCGTGCGCAATGGAGGACACTTCGCGTCAGCTTGAGCCGGCGGGAGGATTTTTCCGTTCCATAACAGAGCCTATTTCCGTGGGCTTCGGCTGGGTAATCGACGCAATTTTCGGCGGTCTGCTTAATGTCCTCGGCCCTGCAAACTCGCTGGGCATTGCGATTGTTTTAATGACACTGATTTTCCGTTTCGTTCTTCTGCCGCTAACGTTAAAATCGCAAAAATCCATGATGAAAATGCGCGAGCTAAAGCCCGAACTGGACAAGCTAAAGGAAAAATACGGCAATAATAAAGACCCCGAAATAATGAAAAAATTTCAGCAGGAGCAAAGCGCGCTTATGGCAAAACACGGCGCAAACCCGCTTATGGGATGCTTGCCGCTTTTGATCCAAATGCCGCTGTTTATCGGGCTTAACACGGTTATGAGAAATTCTGCGGTGTACATTGGAAATTTGCGCAACGAGTACGAATACCTTGCGGCACAGCTCTTGGAAATCCCCGGGTTAATCGGACAGGACGGCGTGATTCAACAAATCGCAATCGTGCCGCCGGGCAGCGAAAGCCCTTCGGGGCTTGGCACAATAATCCCCTACAGCTGGATGGATAATCTCAGGCAAATCGCCGCCGAAGTTCCGCAAGCAATTGCCACAGACGCAAACGCCTTGCGGCTTTACATCGATAATCACGACCTGGACGCGATTGTTCTCGGTATTCCGGAGCATCTCGCCCGCGTAATAAGCCGTTTTGAATCCGCCGACTGGTATCATGTTTTTAACGCCATTACCGACGACACACAGCGCGGTGCCATCGAGTATGGCGTGGCAAACCTTGCCACAATCGAAACATTCCTCGGCGTAAGCATGGTTGAAAACAGCGGTATAGTTATCGCCGTTTTAACAGGTATTTCGATGTTTTTCTCGTCGTGGCTTATGCAACAACGCACATACGACCCCAATGCCGACGAGCGTACCGCCATGATGCAAAAAATGATGCTTTTTGTAATGCCCGTGATGATTGCGTTTTTTACGATAAATCTCGTTGCCGCAGTCGGTATTTTCTGGATAACCGGGCAGATTTTCCAAATCGCTCAAGACCTTATTATGCTTAAAAAATCCGGCACAAAACTCCGTTTGCCGTTTGTAAAAGAGCCGGAAGTAGTTGAGGTTGTCCCTGCCAAAAAGAAGAGAAAATAGGAGGCATTCATTCATGGATATTGAAAACAAACAACAAGACAGTACCGAAAGGCTTGGAAGCACAGTCGAAGAGGCAACCGAAGAAGCCCTTAAAGCCCTGGGAACAACACGCGAAAAAGTTATAATTACAGTACTGGATGAAGGTGCTAAAGGATTCCTCGGCATCGGTTCGCGTCCGGTAAAGGTGCGTGTTCAGCTTAAACCTGAGCCGATTCAGGCCGTAAAAGATTTCCTGCGCGAGGTAACACTTGCGATGGGACTTAATGTAAACATGGAAACGAACCGAAAAGACAAGCATTTATACGTAAATTTGACAGGCGAAAATATGGGTATTTTAATCGGTAAGCGTGGTCAAACCCTCGACGCGCTTCAATATGTAACGAATCTTGCGGTAGGTCGTCACGGTGATTTGCAACTGGGCGTAGTAATCGATACGGAAAATTATCGTCGCCGCCGCCGCGATACCTTAGAAAGCCTTGCGCGCACAATTTCGCGAAAAGTTCGCGATACACGCCAAAGCGTCAAGCTGGAACCCATGACCCGATTCGAACGCCATGTAATCCATACAATGCTTCAAAACGACCGCTACGTACGCACGCAAAGCGAAGGAAACGAGCCGTACAGGCATGTTGTTGTCGCACCAAAGTAACGAGCAAAACGATACTATCGCCGCGATAGCCTCCGCCCACGGGCAGGGGGCTGTCGGCGTTTTACGCATATCCGGCGACGATGCATTGCCTGTTTTAAAAAAAATTTTTGTTCCGCACCGGGAAAGTTTTGAATCGCATAAAATGTATTACGGAAAAATTTGCGACTGCATAAATTCCCAAAAATCCGAAATAATTGACGAAGTTATGGTGTGTTTTTTTGCCGCGCCGCGTTCGTTTACCGGTGGGGATTGTGTTGAAATTTATGCGCATGGCGGCATGTTTGTTTTAAGCGAAATTTTGAGCTTGATATGCAATAACGGAGCGCGATTGGCTGAACCGGGCGAGTTCACCAAGCGTGCTTTTTTAAACGGGAGGATAGATCTCGCCGAGGCCGAAGCCGTTATGGA
>WRHA01000045.1 GCA_009783395.1 Defluviitaleaceae bacterium | reverse complement strand
CGCTTTCCGCAAGCCCTTCTGCGGTTACGCCGCCATATTTTTGCAAAATATCCTTTTCGAGCGAGCCGCCGTTTACGCCCACTCGAATAGGCAATCCGTTCGCCTTTGCCGCTTCGGCTACCTCGCGCACGCGGCTGTCACTGCCGATATTGCCCGGGTTTATGCGAAGCTTGTCTGCACCGTTTTTCACGGATTCGATCGCGAGTTTGTAATCGAAATGGATGTCGGCAACAAGCGGGATTGAAATTTGATCCTTTATGTCGCGAATCGCCGCCGCCGCTTCGATGTTTGGCACGGCGATGCGTGCGATTTCGCATCCTGCGGCATGAAGCGCGTTAATCTGTGCCACTGTGGCCGCAACATCTCGCGTGTCCGTGTTTGTCATGGATTGCACAACAATGGGATGCCCGCCGCCCACACGCACCCCACCTATGTTTACAACACGCGTTTTATCCCGCGTAATCATTTAGGGAAATTATCCGAGCAATATCTTGATAGGCTATGAAAATCGCGAGTGCGATCATCAAAATCATGCCGGCGATGTGTACATATGCCTCTTTTTCGGGAGGAACAGGCTTTCGCCGCACCGCTTCAATTGCAAGAAAAACGAGCTTCGCACCATCCAGCGCGGGTATGGGAAGCAAATTCATTACTCCGAGCGCGGCATTTAACAAACCCGCGAAGAAGAGCATCGTAAGTGCCATTTCGATAAAACCGTACTGAATCGTATCTTGATACACTTCAACAACAACGCTTCCGATTCCGATCGGCCCCATTAAACCTCCGCCCTCGGGCATAGGATCACCCGCGATAAATTGCGCAAGCAATCGGAACGGCGCACGGATATGAAAAACAATCATCTCGCCCGCGCCCAAAATCCCATCGACGACACCGATACGTTGGAAGTCGTAGTCGGCGGGGCGTTCTTCCAAAAGCCCCGACATCCGCGACGACGCCATGCTTATGCCGATTCGATACCGGCCTTCATCGTCAAGCACGGGGGCGAGGGCAAAATTATACCGTGTACCGCCGCGGTTTACGCGCAGGTTTACTTCCGCGTCGCCCGCACGTCCCAATGCCGAGATAAGGCCCTCGACACCCCCCGCCAAGGTTATGCGATCGCCGTTTATATGCGTAATTCTGTCTCCCGGCAAAAGCCCCGCCTGATATGCGGGCATCCCCGGCTCGACATGGGCAACTCCGATAACGGGATAACCCTGAAGCATCATAAGCACGAAAAAAAGCACAAACGCCAGCGCGAAATTCATCAGCGATCCGCCCGCCATAACAAGTACGCGGGAGGGGATCGACTTATTGTTCATTGCATCAGGGTCGTTCGGCGATTCGTCATCCATCCCTCTCATTTTGCAAAAGCCGCCAATCGGAAACGCCCGCAGAGAAAACATGGTGGTTTCGCCGTCACAGCTTTTTTTCTTTCCGTTGAACGAAAAAAGCTTCGGCCCCATGCCAAGAGCGAATTCTTCGACAAAAATGCCCGCTCGCCGCGCCGCAAGAAAATGACCGAGTTCATGAATAAAAATTACAATGCCGAGAATTAAAATAAAAATTAAAATACCAATGATTGTGTCCATTTCAACCTCACGATCTTTCCTTAAATGCAAAAGCCATAATGTGTTCCTATATTCTTTCCTGTTTCGAATACAAATTAATCAAACATCCCGAAAGCAAAATTTCGGCTTCGGCAGGGATTAGGGGGAGTTTTAGCGTGAATGGTGTGACTGTGCCGTTTTTTGCAATCGCGAACGACGGGATTTCTTCCTCGCGACTTTCGACGGCGGCGCGAATGTTTGGGATGTAAATGAAGTCCTCGACTTCGAAAGGTGGATTTTTGGGGAAAATGAAGGGCAACATGCCCCAGTTAATCAGATTCGAGCGGTAGCGTTTTGTTGCATATTCGATGGCGATGTTCGCGAGGCCACCGAGAACACGCTGACAGCTCGCGGCTTGTTCGCGTGCGGAGCCGTCGCCGGGTTTGCGGGCGTAAACGACGGAGCCGACGGCGGTGTTTGTCGCTATCTTTTGCCCGCTTGCCTCAAGTGCGCGTGTAACGTCTGTGAGATCCGCGGCGGATTTTTCTGCGATTGCCTTTGCCCTCCCGACATACTCCGGATCCTTTCGCGAAAGTGTATGCTCGGCAAGGGCATACGGATTCGAACGAAACGTACTCGTTTCGCCGCTTGGGATAAGCTCATCTGTCGTTGTTACGTCGTCGGTAATAAATGACGCAACCTGCAAAAGTATATTCTCGCCAAGCGGTTTAAATTCCGGCCAATCACGAATGCCCGGCCCGTAAACAAGCTCGGTGTTTTTGTCGGGCTTGCCCGCACCTTTGTAAATTGATTTCGTATAAACACCCGATTCGAAAAAGTATTTCGGCACGCTTGGATTTGATTCAAGCACCTGTGTAGCGGGGGTTAAAACGCCGCCGTTTGCGACGGTCGCCGCAATCGAAAGCGCGTCCATAAGCGCGACCTCGGCACTTTGATTCATGTTCGGTTTAGAACCTTCGCGGTTTGGAAAGTTTCGCGTGACGTGACGAATCGAAAATCCACCGTTTCGCGGCACGTCTCCCGCGCCGAAACACGGTCCGCAAAACGCCGTTTTTAAAATAGCACCCTCACGCATAAGCCTCGCCGTCACGCCGTTTTGCATAAGCGAGAGATACATCGGCTGGCTTGCGGGATAAACCGAAAGGGGCATGGCCGCGCCGCGCCCGTCGAGAATTTCTGCCGCACCGCAAATCGACTCGTAAAGCCCGCCCGCGCATCCTGCGATAACGGCTTGGT
>WRHA01000044.1 GCA_009783395.1 Defluviitaleaceae bacterium | reverse complement strand
CACAACAGAACCCGGCTTCGAGACGAACACTAAAAAACCCCACAACCCGTCCACGGTTCCCAAAACCCGCTTGGCGGGTCGCTTGGCGGGTCGCTTGGCGGGCAGACAAGACATTGACATTCCTCATATTGCCTACGTAAAAGTAGCAGAAGGCTGCGACAACGCCTGCGCATATTGCACAATCCCACAAATAAGAGGTAAGTTTGTGAGCCGCCCGGAGGATGAGATTTTGGAGGAATGCCGTGCTCTTGTTGAAGCGGGCGCGGTGGAGTTGGTGCTTGTGGCGCAGGATACGGCGGCATATCCCAAGTTGCCGGATCTGATGAGGAAAATCGCAGAAACATCCGGCGCGACATGGATTCGCCTGATGTACGCATATCCCGAACACATTACCCCGGCTTTGATCGACGTGCTTGCCGAAACGCCGCAAATTTGCAAATACATCGACATGCCAATCCAACACAGCGAAGACGCGATTTTGCAGCGAATGGGACGCAAGGGCAGAAAATCCGAGCTTGAGCGGCTTATCGGCGTTTTGCGCGACCGCGTGCCGGGTATCGCCATTCGCACAACGTTAATGGTGGGCTTCCCGGGCGAAACCGACGAGAATTTCGACGCACTGCTGGACTTCGTTGAGGAAATGGAGTTCGACCGCATGGGTGCGTTTCCCTATTCGCGAGAGGACGGAACCCCCGCCGCAGATTTCGACAACCAAATCGACGACGGCATTAAGCGCGAACGCCACGCCGCTTTAATGGAGCTTCAGCAGGGAATTCATTTCGCAAAGCAGGAAAAATATGTAGGCAAAGTCCTGGATGTAATCGTCGATTCGTCGCAAGAGGGCGATTGTTTCGTAGGGCGCACGCAGTATGACGCATACGAATCCGACTGCAATGTATACTTTTCTTCGCCGCAAAAACTAAAGCAGGGACAAATCGTCCCGGTTAGAATAATCGAGACGCAGGATTATGACCTTCGAGGTGTGCAGGAAGGAGGCGAATGACGAGATCATGAATCTTCCGAACAAGCTGACCGTTTTGCGCGTGTTGCTTATTCCCGCGTTTTTGGCTGTGTATATGATAAAGCCACTCGCCGATGTGCCGAACGAGTGGCTGGTTTTGTTTCTTTTTTCAACCGCCGCAATTACCGACACCCTCGACGGATACCTTGCGCGAAAGATGGGGCTTGTAACAAATTTCGGCAAGCTGATGGATCCTCTTGCCGACAAGCTGCTTGTTTGCGCCGCGATAATCGCCTTCACCGCAACGGGCAATTTTCCCGCTTGGGCGACAATTATTTTAATCAGCCGCGAATTTTACATCTCCGGCTTGCGCCAGCTCGCACTCGAGCAAAAAATCGTTGTTGCGGCAAGTTTTAGCGCGAAGCTGAAAACAATCATCCAGTGCGTGCTTGTTATTTATATCCTGCTGCCCTTTCCGTTTAATTTCATCCATAACGGCATTTTAACCCTCGCGCTGATTCTTGTAACCGTCGGAATAAGCATCTACTCCGCCGTGGAATATACGTACAAGAGCCGAGATCTGTTTGAGAAGATTTAGGAGGCGGCAGTATAGATGGGGCGATACATTAAATGGCATGACGAAGTGGTTGGCGCAATTGACGATACAAACGCAGTGAGGTTTAACTCACCGAATTTTAACGAAGTTGTTTCCCTTTATACCAAAGGCGCAAGCCAATGGAGCAGTGAGCAATTTCACGAATTTCTGTCAGAGCGCGTAGTCTGCCGTGACAGGCGAGACATCGAACGTATTTTATTCCGTTGCGGCCTGTCGCATTATGATGTGCTGAAAATTGCTGAAATCACAAGAGGAATCCACCCAAAAGACATGCTGTGGGTGGCACACGGCAGAGATGAAAAGCTGGACAGCACTGTGACAGCAGTGTTTGAGTCTGTGTTCCATCAACGCATCGACTTGGTTGGGGAGTCGCTTGATACGCCGGAAGGGTACAACATCAAACGCTACGGTGTGTACAACGGGCATTATGGCATATACAAACAACGCATCAGTCCGCTGGTGACAGATGTCGAGTCTGAGGTTGCGGTGTATTTATTGGCGCAGAGGCTGGGAGTTTCTTGTTGCCCTGCGTACCGTGTGGATAAAGACACGGTTTTTTCTGCGTTCCTGTTTGACTTTTCAAAAGAATACATTGCACATTTTCGTCGCCTGTTTGAAGGCACACGTTCCGACAATGAGTATCAAAATTTAATTTCGGTGCGGCCGCAATATAAAAACGATATTGCTCGTATGATTTTGCTGGACTTTATTACCCGCCAAGATGACAGGCATCTGTCAAACATTGCAATTAAGATAACGACGGAAGGCGAATCCTTTTATCCGCTGTATGATAACGGCAGAAGCTTATTTTACGAAGACACGGAGGAAATGGTGCAAGCGGCAGTGAGTGACCCTGTTAAATATGCTACAGCCTTCGGTTATGCCGGAACATATTGGGATTACATTAAAGATATGGCGGCGGAAGATGTTTCGCTAAGTAAGCTGCTGAAGACCTCTATTACGAAAGATGAAATTGCAAATATCCTGAAAACAGCAGGATTTACAGGCTATCGCTTCGATGGGGCGCTATCTTGGATTATGCAATCAATCAAGATGATTCGAGAGTTGTGATTTTGAAAGGAGCAAAAAAAAATGAATCCATACCTCCCCCCCTATGAATACATCCCTGACGGTGAGCCGCATATATTTGGCGAGCGGGTGTATGTTTACGGCTCGCATGATCGGGCAAACGGATATGTTTTTTGCATGGAGGACTATGTGTGTTGG
>WRHA01000043.1 GCA_009783395.1 Defluviitaleaceae bacterium | reverse complement strand
AACTTGACTGTTTGGGCGCAGGATTTTTGTCGCAATGCGAGGAGCAAAAACCGCCGCGACCCGGAGGGTCGCAAGGTTTTTTGCGACGAAGCAGTGCGGCAAAAAGACAAGCCCAAACAGGCAAGTTATTTCCGGACAGTTCCTTAGCTTCCCTGTGCGAAAATTAACGACTTCACCCAATTTCATACCCAATCGCCCCCAACCTTTTCCGAATTTCTTTCCTCACGTCATACGGTTTCTTTCCGGTAAATCAGCACACCCACGCGCTTAATATGTTCCTGCAAGGCGGGATTTTTTATTGCATCGAATGCCGTTACATCAAATGAATGCGCCGTTGGCAGTTCGTCCAGTTCGCAAATAATGTGTTCCGCGTCGGTTGAATCAACTTCGCCGTATATTGCAATATCAATATCGGAGTAGTTGCGGAAATTTCCCTTAGCCCTCGAGCCAAAAATGACGGCTTTTTCTATTTTGGGATTGCATTTTAACACGGCAACAATTGCGCCAAGCACTTCTGCTTTAAGCCCGAAGTCCTGCATTTTCGTCCAGCTCCTTCTTGATGAAAAAAAGGTATGCGTTTTCCAATTCACTTAAATATCGCGTTTTAATTTTGTGCAGTTCCGTCTTAAATATTTCAAAATCATATGTGTGTGACAATTTGTTTCTCGAAACCATCATGTCAACAAAAATTTGCGGGTCAATTTCGGCTTCATCAAAAATATTTGCGGCGGCACATTTTTTAATAATATTTCGTGGCGAGGCTTCACCTGTTTCTATGCCGGAATATTCTAAATAATCCTTAAAAGTTTTCCATGCAAGCTCAAAAGTGTACTCAAATCGCTGAATTACGCCCTCCAACTCTAAATCCGAATAATTCTCAATGTCTTCGCATTCCAGTGCAGAGCGTAATAGTGTAAATGCACGACCGAAATTTTGAAAACGTTGCTTCCACCGAATATCCATGTCAAAACCCATAACCGATTCCTCCCAACCTTTGCCGAATTTCCCCTTCCAACTCATGCGAACGCTTAAACATCTCCGAAAGTTCGCCCGTAAGCCGTTTCATTTTTTCATCAAAGGGTTCGCTGTCATCTTCCTGTTCTTCAATGCCCACATATCGCCCCGGCGTGAGGATAAAATCTTGTTTTGCGATTTCTTCCGTTGTCGCAGCAACACAAAGGCCCTTTACATCTTCAAGCGTTCCTTCATTTTTCAAACGCAATGCAATTTTAACAGATATACCGCGCAAAGTCACACCATTTGTGCAAGTCTATCCAAAGAAAAACCCCTGCAATCGTGCGATTGCAGGGGTTTTTGTTTTTGAACCATCAGGGACTCGAACCCTGGACCCTTTGATTAAAAGTCAAATGCTCTACCGTCTGAGCTAATGGTTCATAAGGGAGAGTGATGGGTTTTGAACCCACTGCCTCCAGAGCCACAATCTGGCGCTCTACCAATTGAGCTACACCCTCCGTGCCGTCAGCGAACGAAAAATGCGGTGTTTCCGAGCATTTTTTGTTCGTGTTTTCTTGCCCTCATTCTGAAGGGATTCGAGCCCCTGACCCACGGCTTAGAAGACCGAATGTCGTTTCCATAAAAAAGCCGATTATGCAGTGCAAAATCGGTCAGTCGGAAATATACCGGCGCATTTTTGGCACATGCATTCGAATTCTACGGGATCGGGATCGCGCCCTGCGAGATAACGAAGCACATGTTACTTGATTTGCGTATGACTGTCAAGCGAATATTTCGAACGACTCGTGATATTCGTCCGCCTCGTCCGGCTGATCGATAATATTTTTAAATGACTTGTCGCTCATCTTGTAAATTTTTCCTTTACGTGTGATAATCAGCGGCAGTAGCGGCGATAATTTAAAAAACACGAAAGCGGGAAACGCATGTTTTTATTCACGCATCATTTGGGAATTGACCTTGGTACGGCGAACACGCTTGTTTTTGCCAAAGGGCAGGGCATTATTTTAAACGAGCCGTCGGTTGTTGCGGTAAATACGCAATCAAATAAGGTTATGGCGGTGGGCGACGAGGCGAAGCAGATGATTGGGCGCACGCCGGGTTCCATTGTTGCCATTCGTCCGCTTAGAGACGGCGTTATTGCAGATTTTGAAACGACTCGTGCCATGCTGCGCTATTTTATTAAAAAAGCGCGGGAGGGGCATTTTTTTTCGCGAAAACCGCATGTTGTTGTGTGTGTGCCGAGCGGTGTTACCGAGGTTGAAAAACGCGCAATCGAGGAGGCAACCATTTCGGCGGGGGTTCCGTCGCGGAGCGTCGGGCTTATTGAGGAACCTATGGCGGCGGCAATCGGCGCGGGTTTGCCCGTTTCCGAACCAACGGGCAGCATGATTGTTGACATCGGCGGCGGGACAAGCGAGGTTGCGGTAATTTCTCTTTGCGGTGTGGTAACAAACAAGTCGCTTCGCACGGCGGGCGATGAGCTTGACAATCATATCGTCAGCTTCGTTCGGCGCGAATTCGGCCTTGCAATCGGTGATCGCACTGCCGAAGATATTAAAATAAAAGTGGGGTGCGCCCACAGTCCGGATCACAGAAATATTATGACTGTGCGCGGGCGCGATCTTGTTTCCGGATTACCGCGCACAATCGAGCTTACCGAAGAAGACGGGCGTGCCGCGATTGCCGAACCTGTTGCAAAAATCATTGATGCAATCAAGCTCACCCTTGAAAAAACGCCGCCCGAACTCGCCGCCGACGTTATGGCGTCGGGGATAGTTTTGGCGGGCGGCGGCGCGCTTTTGAAGAATCTCGACCAACTGATT
>WRHA01000042.1 GCA_009783395.1 Defluviitaleaceae bacterium | reverse complement strand
CATATAGTTGGAGGGCGAATTTAGATGTTTGAGTGGAAAAAGTATCGCTTCTCAGAAAATGGCCTAAAGCCGCCATTTTCTTGCGATGCGGCACAGCGCATTAAGGGTTTTCGGAGGTCGCCGTAACTGCTGTAGGAGCTGAGAATATTGACATATGATGAGAAAACAATTGATGAATTCGACGACATTCCGATAGAAAAAGTCGGTTTTTTTCACCGATTCTCCCGCTTTGTTAAGCGGGTTTTGGGCGTTAAGGAAAAAGAGCCCGTTGCCGTCTCCGGAATGGAAGCGTACTCGAAGTTTAAGCATTTTTATTACGAATTGGACAAATCCGACCCGGAATTTGTGTCGGTTCGGCACGCCGCAACCCTGTGCGACGACGCGCTTCGCGTTGCCACACAACGCCTAAAAATAAGCAAACGCCTAAGCCAGCTCGCACAACAGCTTGCCGAGCTTGACGCCTTTATAAAGCTGACCGAGGAAGAAATTCTCAACTTGAAGCGGATGCTCGAGCGTTTTGTCGCCCTTGCGAGCGAGCGCAGTATCTTGCTCGAAAAATTAACGGATTACGACGCCTCCCTCGTAAACATGGAACCCCTTGCCGAGGACGCATGGGCGGCAATTCCACAAATCAAGGACGCGGAAAAGCACCAACGCGCCTTGCGCATGGACATCGGCTATCTCACAGGTGAAAAAGAGGAATTGATTTTCGAGCGCGAGGATATGGAGAAAAACATCGCGTTAATCCGCCAAATTACGCTGATTACCGTGGGTGTTTTCGGCGTTATCGGGCTGTCGCTCGTCTCTTTGCAATTCTTTGGATTGATGGACATTATGATACCGATATTTTTCCTGGTCGTCCTTGCGATGGTGTTTGTGTCCATCGTGGGTGTTTTTCGTCATCGCGTGCGCCGCGAGATTAAAATAAATTCAAAAAAACAGCAACGCGCAATCGAATTATTGAACAAAAAAAGCGTGGTTTACGCCTACTACACAAACTTTTTGCGCTACTGCTATAAAAAATACAAGGCGAACAACTCGCGAACACTCGAAAACAATCTGAACGATCTTGAAAGCTATCGCCACCTCGCCAATCGCATCGACACCGTGCGCAACCTGATGTACGAAACGGAAACGGGCATCGAGCTTTTCCTCCGCGAGAAAAAGCTGGGCAATGTACGTTCGACGGTTGAAGGCTTTGCCCGAACGATAAACCTCGAAGACAAGCGTCGCCGCTTCTCCGAGATTAACGCCGAAAAATCCGTATCGGACAAAAACCTGCTCGAGCTAGACAAACGCCACGAAGAAATTTGGGACACCCTGCAAAAGCTACAGGCCACCGACAAAACCGGCACAATTTCCGGCATAATTGAAGCATATATGGACGAAGCGCAAAAGCTTTTCGCCGCACACAATAAAGAGGATTCCGACGCCGTAGAGGAACGTCCCATTTGGAAGCTCTTCGAATTGTTTGCAGAGGGAGAAGACGGGCTGAGCGAAATTGCCGAAGGGGTAGTAAGCGACATAAAAGAAGGGGACGAGGACAGTGTCAATATCGAAGTCAATTCCGAAGTCAATACCGAACTCAATTCAGAACTCAATTCCGAAGACATATGACAAAAACAGAGAATCCGAAATTTATGCCCGTTGGGAAACCGCGGGCTATTTTCGTGCAGACGCAAAGTCGGACAAACCGCCGTACACAATCGTAATTCCGCCGCCGAATATTACGGCAAAACTGCACATGGGTCACGCGTTCAACAATACGATTCAGGATATTCTTATTCGATTCAAGCGGATGCAGGGCTTTGAGGCATTGTGGATGCCCGGCACCGACCATGCCGCGATTGCCACGGAAGTCATTGTAATGAAGGCACTCGCGCAGGAGGGTATCACAAAGGATCAGCTGGGACGCGAGGGATTTTTGCAAAAGCTGTGGGAGTGGAACGAGATTTACGGCGGCACGATTATTACGCAGCTTAAAAGCATGGGATGCTCCTGCGACTGGGATCGCACGCGATTTACCATGGACGAAGGGCTTTCCGACGCGGTGCTTGAAGTTTTCGTGCGCTTATATAATGAAGGAAAAATTTATCGCGGCGAGCGGCTTGTTAATTGGTGTGTGAAATGCGGCACATCTATTTCCGACGCCGAAGTCGAACACGAAGACCGCGAGGATCTGATTTATCATTTCAAATATCCCGTCGTTGGGACCAACGAATTTATTTCGTTTGCGACAACGCGTCCGGAAACAATGCTTGGCGACACGGCGGTTGCGGTCGCACCCGGGGACGAGCGATACACAGGGCTTGTGGGAAAGTATGCGCTTGTGCCGTTCGGACCGTTCGGTCCGGGTGAAACAGGGCGCGAAATTCCCATTATCGCGGACGAGTATGTAGATCCCGCGTTCGGCACGGGCGTCGTAAAAATAACCCCCGCACATGATCCAAACGATTTCGAGGTCGGGCTAAGGCACAATTTGCCGCGTATAAATATTTTGCACGACGACGGTCGGATTAACGAAAACGGCGGCGCGTCGTATGCGGGCCTTACCCGCGAGGAAGCACGCGAAAAAATTACGGAAGATATGAAAACCCGCGGGCTTTTTGTAAAAACCGCGCCGCTTGCGCATTCCGTCGGCGGGCATGACCGTTGCGGCACGACGGTTGAGCCTCTCATGAAGCTCCAGTGGTTCGTAAAAATGGACGAACTTGCCGCCTCGGCCGTTGACGCATACGAGAGCGGCAGGCTGAAATTCAACCGCGAACGTTTCGGCAAAATTTATATGAATTGGCTGA
>WRHA01000041.1 GCA_009783395.1 Defluviitaleaceae bacterium | reverse complement strand
ACCGATTCTAAGAACCTGTCTTCAATATATTGAAGACAGGTTCTAAATTTCCAAAAAAATCAGCGGGACACAATTGCATTTCTTGCATAGAATATCAGAAAAAAAAGGATCTTGCCATGACATCCACAAAATTTGAAACTGCCCTAAACGAACTTTTGGCGGCGTGTCCGCATATGCTACACTCTGTTATCGGCGAAAGCCGCCTTGGTCGACCGCTTCACGCGCTAACCTTGGGTACCGGCGCGAAATCCATTCTGATTAATGCCGCACATCATGCAAACGAATGGATTACAACGCCACTATTGTTTCGATTTATGCAAGAAACCGCGGCAGAATTTTCAGCCAAACCACCCCAAAATATAACGCTCCACTTTATCCCGCTTGTTAATCCCGACGGGGTTGATTTGGTTTTGCATTCGCAAGAGATGCACACGTGGAAAGCAAATATCTGCGGAGTGGATCTAAACTCGAATTATCCTGCAAACTGGCAAAAAGCGCGGTTGCATAAATTTTCTCGCGGATACACCGCTCCCGGGCCGCGCGATTTTGTGGGTCCCGCGCCTCTTTCCGAGCCGGAATCATGCGCAATGGCGGCGTACACGACATTCATGGATATCGACATAACCGTTTCGCTTCACACGCAAGGCGAGGAAATTTATTGGCGATACATGGATTTTGACCCGCCGGGAGCGGCGGATTTGGCACGACGTTTTTCGTCCGCCAGCGGTTATGCACTAACCGATGTCCCCGACGAATCCTCTCACGGCGGCTATCGCGACTGGTTTATTTCAAAATTCAACCGACCCGGATTCACAATCGAGTGCGGTTTGGGCGAAAGTCCCCTACCCTTTTCGCAATTTGATGATATGTACAAAAAAGTTTCCGCACTTTTACGGGAACTTTTTCGACTTTAGACTCATATAATATAGGAAAATTTTAAATGGAGGTTTTATGGAAATCAGTGCGTTAAATTTTCCGCACACAACATCAGTTGTCAGCCGAAAACAGTTTGACGACCACGTTACCCTATACCAAGGCTATGTAACAATGACGAACGAAACCGACAAAACACTCGCCACACAACCGGAATACGAAACAGCAAGCCCAACAGGCGGACATTTTCGCGGGTGGAAAAAAACCGAAACCTATGCGATAGACGGCGTAATTTTACACGAATTGTACTTTCAAAACCTCGGCAGTCAAACAACCGCACCCGGCCCGAAAATGCAAGGCATCTTTGGCAAATATTACGGCGGTTTTGACAAATGGAAGGACGACTTTACCGCCACTGCAAAATCCGCACGCGGCTGGGTAATCCTCGCATACGAGCAACGCACCGCAACCTGCCGCAATGTTTTGATGGACTTGCACGACGAGGGGCAAATTTTGTCCATGTATCCGCTAATCATCCTGGATATGTACGAACACGCATATTTTCTGGACTACGGCACCGATAAAGCAACCTACATAAGCCGATTTTTAAGCAATTTGCCATGGGATGTAATTGAAAAAAGAGCAGTGCTTTTATAGCACCGCTCTTTTTTTACCCCGGTGTCCAATTTTATCTGAGATGTCTTTGAACAAAAGCTTCAACAACGGTTGGGCGGATTCGGGCGAAGCGTCGGATTGCTTCGCGACTGTTTGCAAAGTGGTCGGCGTTAGGCCAGCCGGGATTGTCGGGGTTTACTATGCCTGCGCGAATTGCGTGATTGTGTTCATTTTCGATTTGAGCGATTAAATCGTCCAAAGTGCGGATTACATTTTGCGGTGAAAATACGCCTGAGATCAGCTCTTCAAATGTGTTTGCAAGCTGTTCGCGGGTCGGCTCGTAATTCACAAACGCATACAAGAATGCCGAGCTGTAGCCACTGTTCCAGCGGCGGTCGTTTTCGCCCAAAAGTATGTCGCGCAGGGTATCTTCACGCGCCATGATGTTGTCATCATCCCACATTGCCCATCCCGACTCAATATCATGCGCAAAAACGCGCCATCTGCCGTCACGCAAATAAGGGTGCAAAGTGGGGTCGCGTAATTCTTCCGCAGTCGGAAAATATCGCCATAACTCCATATTGTGATTCGGCCAGTCATAATTGTTTATAATAATTTGCATCGCGTAATAAAGAATTAAATCGTCGACGTCGACGCGGCGAGAAAATTCTTCAAATCGCTCCTCGCCTCCGACGCCTGTAAAGCCTCGCATCGCAAGCTCGCTTACTTCGCGCATGTCGCGGCGGGCGCGTTCCTCGCCCTCCCACCATGCAGGCCCCAAACGACGGTCGCCGCCTTCGACCATATCAAAGTTTGACGAGTCGCCGCCGAAAATTCGCGAGAGATGGTTCTCCGTACGCGGCGATTTAAGCCACGCCGCTCCGTAATATTCTCCGTTTAAGAAAACGGCGGCGGGGCGGTGCGTTTGTGTTGTTATCATTCCGGCTTGGCGGAAGAGGGATTGACCCAGCTCGTCGCGAATAAATCCGGCGTAACGGTCGCTGCCGCCATTGCGCAAACGCACGCGACGATAGCGGTCAATCAGCTCACCGTCGTAGGTGAATTCGTCGTCGAAGAAGGCAAAACGAAAATTGTTACGGTCGCCGTACTCTTCGCGTGCATAAAGTTCGAGCGATTTTTGGTCAGCCGCACGAGAAAATCCGCCGCGTACACGAAAACCTGCACGTTGCGAGATATGAAGTTCGCCGGTGTGGTCAAACATTTCAACATGTACGGGGCGTTCGGACTCGCGGCCGCGACGGTTAAAATTTGCGGGGGCGGCGGGATATTCATAACCA
>WRHA01000040.1 GCA_009783395.1 Defluviitaleaceae bacterium | reverse complement strand
CGTGATAACGCCTTCCTCGATCGCGGCGGCAATAACAAAGGGCTTGAAAACAGAGCCGGGTTCGCTGCTGCCTGTAATATGATAGTTTCGCCACAAAGACATTGCGCGATTTGCGCGTTCCCCCTCGCTCAATTCTTCCCACTCATAAGCCAGTTGCATGTCGGTAAAATAATCGGGGTTAAACGGGTCGGCAAGCGAAAACGTAGGTGCTTGCGCCATTGCCAAAATTTCGCTCGTGTGCGGATCCATAACGATCATGCCGACGCCGTTTGACGGATGTTGGATAAATGCACGATCAACGTGCTCTTGTGCGAGTCGTTGGATTTCGCTGTCCAGTGTTGTGATAATCGTATGCCCGTGGCGCACCGGCACGGTTTCCGTTTCGCCCCGCACCCAAAGGTTGCGCCCCTCTTCACCCACAAGCGAGTCATTGTATTGCGACTCAAGCCCCCATATCGTGTCCCCTCGCATAAAGCCGATTACATGCGGCGCGAAGAACGGATCTTGATGCCAGCGATACGATTTTTCCCTGCGGTGGAGTTCGGGTATGTCGTCCGTAAGCGGAATAGCAATATCTGCGGGAACATTGTGGGCCAAAGTGCGCTCGTTTCGCCCCGCACGCATTATAAGTTCGCCTGTAAACGGATCCGTACGGAACATTTCCTGCAAATCCCATATCGGAACGTTAAGTGTCGAAAAAATCGTTTGAATAGCGTCATCCAGGATATTTTCTTCCGCCGATGTGGATTGCGAATGCCTTATATGCAACGCCTCGACATCTAAGAAAACCGTAAAAACCTGCTGGGTTTCGGTAATCGGTTGCATATGCCTGTCGAAGAAGCCGCCGCGCTCGGCCGCGAAAGTAGCCGCAACCCTATCGCTTGCGCGCCGCCCTTGTTCCATTGCCGCAAATGCGGCAAAGTCTTCGCCATGTCTGTCCTGTATCCACCAAATTCGAAAAATCAGCCCCAAAACGCAAAAAATTAAAAAACCGCCAACGAATTTAATGCGCCTTTCGCGTCGAAGCCCGGGCGGGGTCAATCTCCGACGACGTTTGCGCTGTGGTTTCGGCTGACGGCCACGTGAATCATTGTTCATAAATTTCTCCTCCTCCTACGAATGTATCCGGCTTCGAGACGTAACGTCGCCTCCCACAAGATGCCCACGGTGTCCACTCACGCTTGGCGTGCTCCGAATAGTTGGTTGATTATTCCGCCGAGAAAATCGCGTGCGTCGTTCCAAAAATAATTGTGACGCGGCAGGGCATAGTCGGCAGTGTTTAGCGTTACGCCGCCAACACGCGGCACATGTATCGGGATAATCATCGACGGGTCGGGATGCACCATTCCAAGCGCAATCGCGCCTCTCTCGATTTCATCAAAAGTATGTCGCTCCAAAAGACTTTGCTCGAGAGCGAAATTTAAATTTCTGTAGTCGCGCAGTTGCTGTTCCGCACGAGAAACTTCACGGTTAATGTCCGCATTTCGTGCGGCAAACGCCGCCGAACCGATGCCGCCGACAAGGATAATCAAAAACGTAATCGTAAGACGCATCCACGGAAAGGTTTTAAACGCTTCGCGCACGTCGGTAAAACGTTGCGTCCGCGTTTCAAGAATTTTCGGCGCGTTCGGATCCTGATTAAATTGTAAAACGTTATCTTCATCTTTATAGCGATCCTTGTAGCGTTCGCTGTAAGGCGCGATCGTTCGTTTACGCGGCCTCTTTTTTATGAAGAGATTTTTTATTTTTGCCATCTCGCGCTCCTTTAACCGGATTTCAAAGCTTTTGAGCGATACGCAATTTCGCGCTGTGGGCGCGGCTGTTTTGCAAAATTTCTTCGGGTGACGGTAAAACGGGCTTGCGGGTAACGACGCGAAGCGCAGGTGCTTTTCCGCATACGCAGTACGGAATATCGCGAGGACACTCGCACGGAGAAGCCAGTTTTGCAAAAGTCTGCTTGACGATTCTGTCTTCAAGCGAATGAAATGTAATCGCCGCGATGCGTCCGCCGGGCGAAAGCATGCCCACCGCATCACGCAAGGCAGTGTTAAGCGGCGCAAGCTCATCGTTTACAGCGATGCGGAGTGCCATAAATGTACGCATTGCAGGGTGCGGCTGTTTTACGCCGCGTTTTTGCTTTGGAATAACGGATTCGACTATCGCCGCCAGCGCGAGCGTAGTTTCAATCGGCGCGATTTCCCTCAGCGCGCAAATTTTTTTTGCAATCCGACGAGAAAATTTTTCTTCGCCGAATTCAAAAAAAATTTTCGCGAGTTCCGATTCGGAAAAATTATTTATGATGTCACGTGCGGAAAGTTTTGTGTTTCTGTCCATGCGCATATCAAGCGGCCCGTCGGCACGAAAGGAAAATCCACGCTCCGCTACGTCAATCTGATGCGATGATACGCCCAAATCCATCAAAATGCCGTCAACTTTTTCAACGCCGCATCCGTGCAAAATATTCTTCAAATCATGAAAATTTCCGTGAATCGCGAAAAAATTTTTCGATTTCATTCTTTCCGTCGCGGCAAGAACAGCATTTTCGTCGCGGTCGATGCCGACTAATTTTCCGCCGGAAAGAAGCGCGCAAATCGCCGCGGAATGCCCGCCGCCGCCAAGCGTACAGTCAACATACACACCATCCGCACGCACCGCAAGCCCCTCAACCGCCTCACCAAGCAAAACCGAAACATGCCCAAATTCACCCATACATCACCATGTAAGTTTTTTTGAAAGGGGGGGTCGG
>WRHA01000039.1 GCA_009783395.1 Defluviitaleaceae bacterium | reverse complement strand
CAGCTTTATTTCAATCATAGCTGACCTTAAAGCATTTTCGTTAATTGCGGCCTCTGTCTTAACACTCACTAAATCACCCCTTAGCAATATATGCGGCATTTGTCCTGCATAGACTTACCGCTCATATGAGAATATATAAACAAAAATTCGACATTTACGTTTACCTGTAGACTCTTGCCCGCGGTATCCGGCTTGAGCGCACCCTTGGTTTTCAACGTGCGCCCAACATCGCGCTATACGCTAGAGCAAATCTTGCAGCCTTCCTTCCTTTTTGCATTTACGAATCCGCCGAATCGTCAGTGTTTATGCCTGTTGGTAGCTTCCAAAACCAACATTTTTCACGCTTGAATGATGAAATGTTAAGAATCTGCTTTGCTTTCCGAATGGTGCGTTCTTGAATTTGTTGCTCCTTGGCTTTCTCAAAAATTTCTGCGGCGCGTTTTTCGCCTGCGGCAAGTTCCGTTTTAAGAAAATCAATCGCCTTGTCGTAAGTGGTATCTTTTTCGGGAGCGCGCCCGATGAGCAGTTCGTCAATGGTGACTTCGGAAACGCCACTCTAGCGGAAGCCCGTTTTCGGGTCGAGTTCAAAGCCGATGCTTTTTCCCTCCGGCGCAAGATTGTTTTTCCCCTGCGCGAACGCCCGCGAAAATTTCTTGCCTTTAATTCGCCCGAAAGTGAGGACGCTCCGGGCGGCGGATTGAATATCAATGCCAAAGCCATTTAACCTCCGTGGCTTCAACATCGCTCATTCGGATTAGCTTTAATGTTTCGGGTTTTGAAGATTGTTTTTCCATGAGTTAAATCTCTCCTTTTCAAAATTTTAGGCGCGGCTTTTTGAAAACCGCGCCCACAAATAGGGTGTAAAAAATTTTCAATTCTATATAAAAAACCTCTCGGCGGCTGTACACTTCCGCAAAGAGGTTTGGATTTTTTTGAATCAGCAAAGTAAAAAATCGGCATCACAGGAAAAGAAAAATTGAAAATATTTTTATGACTTTGCCGCCGTGGTTGTGTTATACTTATCCAAGTTAGAGTGCGTTAACATAAAATCGCATCTACTATCATTCCAAAATACAGAAACCCCATATACATCTCATCGAGCTTGTCATATCGCGTAAAAATCCTGCGAAATCGCTTTTTAAGCCGCAAGAAGAGCCTTTCCACTTCGTTTCTTGCCTTGTATACTTCCTTGTCGTATTCCCAGGGTTCCTTGCGATTCGACTTTGGAGGCACCACCGGTCTGAATCCCTGCTTTGCCGCAAGCTCCCTGGTTGCATTGTCCTCGTAGGCTCTATCCATTGCAAGATAGTGATCGTGCTGTGAGGATATTTCCATGAGTAACAGTCGCCCCTCCGGTGCATCATGAGCATTTCCGGGCGAAAGCCTAAACGCTAATGCGCTCTTGGCAGACGCGGAAGCCAAATGAATCTTCGTAGTGAGCCCCCTTTTGAGCGACCGGTTGCCTGTTCGCCGCTTTTTTTAAGGGCACCTGTTCCGTCGGGATGAACTTTCACAGATGTGCTGTCTATTCCGACTATGGTTGTTCGTATGTCAATGATGTCCCGCTCTTGCAGTGCGGTGAAAATCCTGTCCATTGTGCCATTCTTACTCCAGCGGTTAAACCTCGTGTAAATGGTGTGCCAGTTGCCGAATTCTTTTGGTAGTGCCCTCCATTGGCATCCTTGTTCGGCAACGTGAAGCACCCCGTTGAGGAAGTCAATCATCTGCACTTCCGCCGGTTTTCTTGGCACGGGCAGGATATCCTTGATTTTTTCAAGGTGTTCAAAGGTTAATGTCAACATGAGCTTATTGTATCGCATGTTGCGTAAGATTGCCAGTGCTTTATGTTAACACGCTCTAGATATTAGGGAGAATTACCGTAAATGGACAGACCAACAAAGCCTTATAGCGAAGTCGCCGCAATGCTCGGAAACGCAATCACCGCATGGGAAAAGCTGACCGGGCATATTATCTGACAATATGAAAAAATGTGGCCGGCTTGATATTGGCTTGTCGCATGAGGAAGTTACAAGGCTTATTTCATGACAAGAGAGGTGGATTTTCATGTCTAAGGCAATATTTTACTGCGAATACAAACTCAAAAAGAACGTATCGTCGGCAGACTTTTTAGATGCGTCCGAAAAGCTGAATGATGAATATATTTCCAAGCAAAAAGGTTATATTTCATGGGAACAGTGGAACAACGGTGACACATGGGTGGATATTCTCGCATTTGAAACGATGGAAGAAGTAAAAGCGTTTGAGGAAAATTCCGCCTCTAACCCAAACGAGCTTGCTATGAATTTCTATTCGTTCATCAATATGCCAAGTTGCAAGGTGCGGTATTACAGCGTAGAGCGAGCTTATGGTGGTACAAAATGACACCACGCGAAAAAGCTGAACGGCTACATAAAAAGGTCAATACGTTCATCTTATCCTGCGTTGGTTCGGACGGCTATCCGCTGACGAAAGCCGTTGTTCCCGGCAAACACAGAGAATCATTATCCGAACTTTATTTTTGCACGAACACATCCTCGAAGTTCGCCGCTGAAATAGCCAAAAATCCGAAAGCGAGTGCCTACTTTTTCAGTCGAAAAATTATATGGTTCAAGGGCTGCTTGTTGAAGGGTGAAATTGAGATTGTGACCGATATGGCTGTAAAAGAGAAGTATTGGCAAAATATGTTCAAAGGTGCCTATGAGCAAGGGACTTACACCGACCCCGATTTTTGTGTGCTTAGATTC
>WRHA01000038.1 GCA_009783395.1 Defluviitaleaceae bacterium | reverse complement strand
ATGCTTGAACATCTCGGCGGCGTAATATGCCGCGCCAAAGCCCGTCGCTTCCGGGCGAATAAGCGAGCCGCCGTAAACAAGCCCTTTGCCCGTTAAAACGCCGTTTTCCCACACGCCTTTTATGCGCTTGTACTGCCCAAACATGTATCCCACCTCACGCGCACCAACACCGATGTCGCCCGCAGGCACGTCGATATCCGGCCCGATATGCCTGTAAAGCTCGGTCATAAAGGACTGGCAAAAGCGCATGATTTCCGCGTCGCTGCGCCCACGGGGGTCAAAATCCGAGCCGCCTTTTCCGCCGCCGATAGGAAGCCCCGTAAGCGAATTTTTAAAGGTTTGCTCAAAAGCCAAAAATTTCGCAATGCTCAAATTAACGGAGGGGTGAAACCTCAGCCCGCCTTTGTACGGCCCGATTGCCCCGTTAAACTGCACACGAAACCCACGATTGACATGCGTTTGCCCCGCGTCATCAACCCAGCTTATGCGAAAAACAATCGACCGATCCGGTTCGGCGATACGCTCCAAAAGCCCCATTTGGGCATACTCAGGATGCTTTTCAACAACAACCTCCAGCGACTTGAAAACCTCTTCCACTGCTTGCAAAAACTCCGGCTCATGACCGTCACGCTTTTTTATTTTTTCAAGAACGCTTTGGATGTACGTGTTCATTGGTACCAGCTCCTTCTCATATGTACTGAAGTTATTAAATACTAATGTGTTGCTGTTCGTCAAGTAAAAAGCATCAGATGTAAAATATTGCAAAACATCTTTAGATTTTCCATTTACCCGGTACGGATTAAACAATATATTTATTTTGTAGTACATATTTTCTTCAAAGTGCGACATTTGTTCGTACTAAAGAAGGGTGCGGTGGCGATGGCAACGATAAGTACCAAGCGAACCGGATGGCACAAATTTACCGTTTACATGAAACGATATTGGGGACTTTATGCGATGCTGTTGCTCCCGATGTTGTTTTTTATCGTGTTTCGATACATGCCGATGGTGAATATGCAAATTGCGTTTAGGCAAAATAATATTATTCTGCCTATATGGGAGGTTCCGTGGGCAACAGATCCCGACGGCTCGACGAATATTTTGGCAAATTTCCAGCGAGTAATTGAACACCCTCCTTTTGTAAATGCCTTTAGAAACACTGTGGTTTTCAGTGTTTTGGATTTGCTCGCGGGCTTTCCCGCGCCGATTATACTCGCGCTTCTTTTAAATGAGCTGAAATTTAAGCGGTTCAAACGCATTACCCAAACGATTTCCTATATGCCGCACTTTCTTTCGTGGATTATTATTTCCGGCCTTGCAGTGTCGCTGTTCGCGCCGGATCAAGGAACTGTAAACGTAATTCTTTACGATTGGTTTGGCATGGAACCCATAAACTTTCTCAATCGCGAAAATTCGTGGATTGCTACGGTTGTAGGGCTTGGGGTTTGGCGAAGCCTCGGATGGAACACGATTATTTATCTCGCGGCGATAACGAACGTGAACCCGGAGCTTTACGAAGCCGCCGATATGGACGGCGCGTCCCGATTGCGAAAAATGTGGCATGTTACCTTGCCGGGCATTCGACCCGTTATTGTAATCCTTCTTATTTTGGCGATCGGCGGCATAATGGGCGCGGATTTTGATCGGTTTCTTGCTTTGCGAAATCCGCTTGTTGCGCGTGTTTCCGACGTTTTGCCTCTGTATATTTGGCAGTGGGGTATAAATCAATGGCAGTTTGCTATGGCAACGGCGGCGGGGATTATTCAAAATTTAATCAACCTCACGCTCCTTCTTGCCGCAAACTTTGTTGTTAAAAGAATGGGGAGTGACGGACTATGGTAAAAGCAAAAAAGAGCCGACTGAAACGACCCACCATCGGCGACTGGGTTATCGTCGCATTTATGCTGTTGCTTATTACGGCGTGCATCCTGCCTGTTTTGAGCGTTGTTGCAACAAGCCTCAGCGACCCGAGCGCGATTGTGCGCCGCGAGGTTGCGATTATTCCGCGTATCGAGGCCGAGGGCGTTCAAATTGTCGACGACGTGGAGCAAACCTATCGTTATTTTCCCATTGGCGTAAACTTTGACTCCTATCGCGACATTTTGTCCGATGCGCGTTTCATTCGTTCGTTGCTTTGGACGGTGGTTTTGACCGCGGTTGCAACAGCTCTTCAGTTGACGATGACCGTTCTGTGCGCGTTTCCGCTGACATACCATAATTTGAAAGGGCGGAAAACTATCACCCTTATAATTATTTTCACGATGTATTTTCAGGCAGGATTGGTTCCCATGTACGTTCTTTTGGAAAATTTGGGGATGATAAATCGCCCGTCTTCATTAGTTTTGCCGGGGCTGATCAGCGTGTTTTTGATGATAATTATGCGCAAATTTTTTATGGGCATTCCGGACAGCCTAAAGGAGTCTGCCGAAATCGACGGCGCGGGTCCGCTTACAACTTTGGTTAAAATTTATCTTCCGCTTTCCGGGCCGGCTATTGCTTTTGTTGGATTAATGTATGCGGTGGGGCGTTGGAACGGGTTTGTTGACGCACTTATATTTTTGCCGTCGCCGGACGCCGCACAGTATCGGCCGATTCAAGTCTTGTTGTTTCATATTTTGCAGGGGATGCAGGGTGTTGACACCACTTTGGACGCAGGTGCGGCCGCCGCGCCCGGTCGAAGCGTGGCCGTTCGTAACGCCGCCATTGTCGTGGCAATGGC
>WRHA01000037.1 GCA_009783395.1 Defluviitaleaceae bacterium | reverse complement strand
CGCCGGGGTTCCGGGGGGTGCCGCGCCACCCATCCGAACAATCGGTGTGCATGAATCAGCCCCCGCCACATCATCACTACCTGCCCGCACGCGCTTTACCACCCCGGGAGCCACGATGCCTGCCCTAAAATCCACAAAAATAGTAGCCCCCTCCGGCGCCCACGAATACGACCGAAAAGACTACGGCAAATACTAAGCGTGCTTGAATGTTGCGATCGCGAAGTCTAGTTGTTCTTTTGTGTGGGCGGCGGAGACTTGTACGCGTACTCGGGCTTTTCCCCTTGGCACTACGGGGAAGAAGAAGCCTATTGCGAAAACGCCTTTTTCTAAAAGTCGCACGGTCATTTCCTGTGCATAGAGTTCGTCGTAAAGCATGATTGCAACAATGGGATGCTCGCTTTTCGGCAAATCAAAGCCCGCCGCCGCCATGCCTTCGCGGAAATATGCAGTGTTTTCGCGCAGGCGTTTTTTTATTTCGGGCGAATTTTGCACGAGGTCGAGTGCGCGAAGCGTTCCTGCTGCGATAATCGGTGAAAGTGAGTTTGAAAATAAATATGTGCGCGATTTTTGGCGCAAAATATCTATGATTTCGCGTCGCCCGCTCGTATAACCGCCGGACGCGCCGCCCAACGCCTTGCCTAGCGTCCCTGTTAATACATCCACGCGCCCGATAACGCCGCAATGCTCGTGCGAGCCGCGCAAGTTTTCGCCGATTACGCCAACGCCGTGGCTGTCATCAACAATCACGAGCGCGTCATATTTATCCGCAAGGTCGCAAATCGCGGGCAAGTTCGCAATCGTGCCATCCATCGAAAACACTCCGTCGCAAACAATCGCACGAATCCGAGCCCCCGACGCCTCAATAAGCCGCGCCTCAAGTTCATCCATATCGTTATTTTTGTACCGAAAACGCGCCGCCTTACACAGTCGCACGCCGTCGATTATACTGGCGTGATTCAGCTCATCGCTGATAATTGCGTCCTCGGCAGATAAAATCGTTTCAAAAAGCCCGCCGTTCGCGTCATAGCACGACGAGTACAGAATCGTGTCTTCTGTTTGCAAAAACGCAGACAGCTCTTGCTCAAGCTGTTTGTGTATTTCCTGCGTGCCGCAAATAAAACGCACCGACGAAAGCCCATATCCCCACCTATCGATGCCGCATTTCGCGGCATTTTTAATTTCCTCACAATCCGAAAGGCCCAAATAGTTATTCGAGCACATGTTCACAAGCCCCGGTTTTTCGGCGGTGCCAATGGTTGCGCCCTGCGGCGTCGTAATCACACGCTCGCTTTTCCAAAGGCCTGCATTTTTAATTTCATCGGTAGTTTTCTCAAAAAATTTGTACGCTGTTTTCACTGTCTTTCCTCCTTTTCGTCATTCGCCTCTAATCCTTACATAATTTCCTCGATTTTACAAAAAAACTTTTTTCTATTATCATTATGCGGTGTTTAAAAATAAAAAAAATGAGAGGATGTACTTAGAAATGAAAAAGCATTTGGGTACAGTAAAAGGATTTGTTGCAGGCGCACTTGTTATGGCACTGCTTTCTGCAACAGTAGTAATGGCAAGCCCCGAGGTTCGGGAAATTGTGTTCGGCGTAAATGTTTCCTTGGACGGAGAAGTCGTCAGCTTCCCTGAGGACAGCCGCCCCTTTATTATGGATGGAAGAACGTTCCTTCCCGTTGGCGCAATTGCAGACGCGCTTGGCTTTGACGTAGATTGGGACGGGGCAACATCAACCGCCGCCATCTCAACCGATGCATTTGTTGACGCGTTCGTTGATGCTTTTGTTGATGCTTTTGTCGACGTCATTGACGCCTATGCCATTACCCCCGCCGAGATTACTGCGTTACAAAACGCATGGGGCGAAGGGCTTGTTGCGATAAGCACGGCGTATGCCGAGGGCGAAGATTATGGGACGATTGCACAAGGCGTACTTGACGCACTGTACGGCTATGCCGATATCGGAATTGTTTTGTTTAAGCCCACCGTTACGGAATATCCCTACACCTTCAGGTTTACCGAGGCCGGCGCAGCCGCATACTTCATCGGCACCGACCGCGACCAAGACGGTTTTGCACTTAACCCATGGACGGATGTAGTATTTGACTCAAACGGCAGATACATCATAAGCGGCGAAACCGCATTATGGATGGGCAATGTTCACATCACCCATGCAAACGGCGACATAGTAACCGTAGACAAAACCTTCGGCCTCTACAGAGACGCCGCAGGCGACGTAAGAATCCAACTACACCACTCCAGCCTACCCGTCTAGCGCGCCAAGCGCGCGGTGGGCACCGTGGGCATTTGGTGCGGGGGCGAAATGTTCGTCTCGAAGCCGGATGCGATTTGACTGATCTAAAAAGCGCGCCAAGCGCGCGGTGGACACCGTGGGCATCTTCGAGTTATTGAGGTGTTCGTCTCGAAGCCGGATACGGTTTGATTGATCTAAAAAAAGCCCCGAGATTGGGGCTTTTTTAGTTGAGTGCAGACATGGCGGTGTGGTGATTAAAACAACTTCGCCCAAGGCTTATTTCTTTGCCTTTTGAGTATTTTGTCTTTCTCCGCATCCAGAAAATCCTTGTCGAGGGGAGTGAAGTCATAGGCTTCGCACATGCCTACGAAATTTATGGCGGGCGGGTTGAGCAGAAGGCATTTTTCGTCGCGGTTGTAGATGCAGTAGGATGAGCGGCAGACCCGAGGAGTCGGCTGTT
>WRHA01000036.1 GCA_009783395.1 Defluviitaleaceae bacterium | reverse complement strand
CAACCAGTGCATTTGCCGTAAGTGCGACAATCGGATTTTTATATCCGGTTTCTCGTATTTTTTTCATGGCCTCTATTCCGGTCATCACAGGCATCATATGATCCATGAAAATTACATCGTATGTCTTGCCGCTTTTTACCCTTTCGATTGCCTCCGGACCGCTTTTGCAAACGTCAACGCGCAAATCATAAAAAGCCAAAAGCCCCCTTATTACATAAATATTTTCCGAAACATCATCGACAACAAGCACGCTTCCGTATGGCATCGGCTCCGGTACAAAGGAGAATCTTTTGCCGAGTGCGCGGGTGTCGCTTTCGAATTTTTGCAACCTTTCGGCCAGATCCTTGCCGATTTCGCCGGATGTTTTTCCGGGCTTTTGCGGGATGCGCAACTGTAAATGTGTGCCGACCCCCGGTTCGCTATCGATTAAAATTTCGCCGTTCATCAAACGAATCAGGCTAAAAACAATCGGCATACCAAGTCCCGTTCCGCCGATTACACGATTCTCGTTTTCGTGGAAGCGGAGATACTCGCCGCTCAGAAGGTCGATTTGCTCTCTTGTCATTCCCATCCCTGTGTCTCGCAGAGAAATTAACAGCGTTGTTCCGTCACTGCGCCATTCAAGATCGACCCTGCCGGACTCTGTGTATTTGAACGCATTTGACAGCAAGTTGCTCAAAATCTGCTTTATACGCAAGCAGTCGCCGAAAAGATGCTGGGGCAGATTTTGGTCAACAGTCAGATGAAATGCGATGTTCTTGCTGCATAAATATGCAGGATGCAATTGGGTAACATCGTTTATCATGCTTGCCGTTTCGTATTCTTCTTCGATAAGCTCCATTTTATCCGACTCAATTTTCGAAAGGTCGAGTACGTCGTTTACGATGCCCAAAAGCATGTCTGCCGAAGTATGAATTTTAACCAAAGATTCTTCAAGTTGTGGCGGCATACCGAGATTTTGCAATTCAATTTCCGCAATACCCAAAACAGCGGTAATCGGTGTACGGATTTCATGGCTCATTCGTGCAAGGAATCGGCTTTTTGCACGATCGGTTTCTTCGGCGACTTCTCTTCGGCGGCGTTCGTCCCTGGCCTTTTTTTCCTCGCGCAAATCGTGTACATAGCAAACAATCATAAATGTGTCGGCATATTCTATGCGCGACAACATAACGTCCGTAGCCAAAGGTTCTCCGTCTGCAGTAATGTGGTCGACGAGAACCGAGCAACGCCCTGTTTTCGCCGCCTGTTCAAAGCTGATTTTTGCAAGCTCCGCCGTAGTTTTTCCACAAGGCTGGACTTCGGGAAAAAAGTCAAAAAAACGTTCGCGAAAAGCATTGACGAATTCTTCCTTGGTTTTAATTCCAAACATACGCAAAGCGGCTTCATTGCAATCAAACATCATAAATGTCGTGTCGTAACATGTTACACACATCGGCGCGGCATCAACAATACGCTGAATCCGCTCGCGTTGAATTTCCTGTGTGTATTGGATTTTGCGAAACGTCGTGCGGATCGCCTTGGAAAGCGTACCGATTTCGTCGTTTCGCATCGTGTTTGCGATTCGTACGTCGTGATTCCCTGCTGTTAATTCGCTTACGTCTTTCGTTAAAATCGCAATGGGGCGAATAAAAACACGCGAGAAAAACACAAACATGAAAACTGCCACCAGCCCCAAAACAAACACAATTGCAAGCGAAACAATTATTATTGTATCCCAAACCGGAGCAAGCGCGATAGCCCGAGGAATTTCCGAAACAAGTGTCCATCCCGTAGATGCAAGCGGAAACTGCATGTAATACAGATTATCTTCGTGATAGTCACAACGGAAAATGTATTCGCCCAGTCGCATCTGTTCGTAAACACAGGCGTACGCTTCGATATGTCTCATTAATGTCGGAACACCGCCCGGCGCAGGCATATATTCTCTTGACGGATGGATAATGATTTCGCCATAAATTCCTACAAGAATCAAACGCGTCTCTGTTTGTCGCCCGTAATTGGATATAATTTCCGAAAGATGCTCGAGCGATATGCTCATGCCCACAACGGCGGGCTGACCGACTAAATTATGCATGTACCGCGCAACCGTAACAATTATGTCGCCATCCCTCACATGGGACGCATACGGGCTTGTGAAAACAACATCGCCATCGGCAGCTTCCGCCAAAGCCCACCAGCTTTGCTCGGTAAAATTAACATCGTCGCCAAGGTCCACAAGCGCGCTGTTGTAGTAGGTATTGTCCGCAAAAACGACCCAAACAGATTCGGCATAACCATGAATACCATAGTAGTGTGACATTATGTATTGAAAATTTTTATTGTCAACCAAGGGTAAGGCTTCAGCCAAATTACGAACGGTGTTTGCCTGCTCTGCAAGCCACGCGTCTATTAGGCGGGCATGACTTAATCTGTAGCTGAAAGCACTTTCAAGCGCGTCCTCATTTACCACGTCGAAAACCACGAGGTGTACAAAAATATATGCAACAAGCAAACCCGCACCGATAATTACGGCCATTCCCGCTGAGAGCTTTTGTGATAATTTAACGTTTTTTTTCCTGATCTTCATGTAATCCCCCCTCGATATTGCACGAATACCGGCGACCTCCAAAAACCCTTAATGAGCTGTGTCGCATCGCAAGAAAATGGCGGCTTTTGGCCATTTTCTGAGAAGCGATACTTTTTCCACTCAAACA
>WRHA01000035.1 GCA_009783395.1 Defluviitaleaceae bacterium | reverse complement strand
AAATTTTCGAAGCAAAAAAACCGCTTCTCGAGCAAGCCGACGTGGTTTTTTTATGCCTGCCCGACGACGCGGCGCGGGAATCGGTTGCGGCAACACCGGCAAATACACTGGTAATCGACGCGTCAACCGCACACAGAACCGCCTCGGGCTGGGCATACGGCTTTCCCGAACTTTCGCCTGCGCACCGTGAAATTATTCAAAAATCGCGACGAATCGCGGTCCCGGGCTGTCATGCCGCGGGATTTATTTCGATGATATATCCGCTGGTTTCCGGCGGACTTCTGCCCGCGAACTCGCGGCTTTCCTGCACTTCTCTAACGGGCTATTCCGGCGGCGGCATTGCGTTAATCGATGCGCACGAAAAAGCGCGCCAAGCACGCAGTGAGTACCAAGGAGATCAGGCGGCGTCATTACGTCCCGAAGCAAAATACGCTTCGCCGCGCCCATACGCGCTAACTCTTTCACACAAGCATTTGCCCGAAATGAAGGCAAAAACCGGACTCGACGCACCGCCGATTTTTTATCCCGTAGTAGGCGATGTGTTTCAGGGGATGCTTGTAAGCGTGCCGATTTGGGGCGATGCGAAAAAAATCCACGCCATGCTGTCACGGCATTACCAAGGCGCGCATTTCGTAGAGGTTATGCCCTTCGATCACGACGCGGCAACCGACGGCGGCTTTATGGACGCAACCGCCTGTAATGGCACGAATCGGCTGGAAATCTTCGTTTTCGGCCACAACGAGCAGACGATTCTTACCGCACGCCTGGATAATCTGGGCAAGGGCGCGTCCGGTGCGGCCATACAATGTATGAATATCGCTTGCGGAATTGACGAAAAAATCGGACTTTAAAAGTAACTTTAACATGCAACTTTAACATGCAATTTTGAGACAGGAGCTGAATTACAGAATGAAACCGGAATCATGGAGCGGCTTGGCAAAGGGCGGAATCACGGCAGTCCCGGGGTTTAAAGTCTCGGGTATACATTGCGGAATACGAAAAAATCGTGACAAGCGCGACTTGGCGTTAATTTTTGCGGAAAAAACATGCTCCGCCGCCGCTGTTGTTACAACTAATATCGTAAAAAGCGCGCCGCTGATTTTAACGATGGAAAATCTGGCGAAAACCGGCGGCAAAGCGCGTGCAATCCTATGCAATTCGGGAAACGCAAACGCGTGCGCGGCGGGCGGCAAGGAAGCGGCAAAGAAAATGATTGACACCGCCGCCGCCGAACTGGGCATAAATCCCGACGAAATTATCGTAAATTCAACGGGAGTAATCGGCTTCCCGTTGCCCATCAATGAAATCGTAGCGGGTACTCCCGAGCTTGTGAAAAAACTCTCAAGCGACAACATCCCGGCCGCCGAGGCGATTATGACAACGGACACTTTTGCGAAAAGTTACGCAACAAAATGCGAAATCGGCGGAAAAACCGTGACAATCGGCGGCATAGCAAAAGGCAGCGGCATGATCAATCCAAACATGGCAACAATGCTCGCTTTTCTGGCAACGGACTGCGCAATTTCGCCCGAAATGCTGCAAAAAGCCCTGCGCGAATCCGCAAAAATTTCCTACAATCAAGTCAGTGTCGACGGCGACACCTCAACGAACGATATGTGCGCAATTTTGGCATCGGGCGGCGCAAACAACGCAGAAATTACAAGCGAAGGCGCGGATTACGACGCATTTTTCAAAGCGTTAAACTTCATAAATTTATCCCTCGCGAAAGACATCGCCCGCGACGGCGAAGGCGCGACAAAGCTTCTCACATGCCGCATAAACGGCGCGTCAAGCTTCGAAGCCGCGGCACAACTTTCGAAATCCGTAATAAGCTCGTCGCTTGTAAAATCTGCGATGTTCGGCGCGGATGCAAACTGGGGGCGCGAAATGTGCGCATTGGGCTACAGCGGCGTAAGCTTCGACCCCGCACGCGTCGATATCCGATTTTCCTCACATGTCGGCGAAATCGACGTGTGCAAGCAGAGTGTCGGTCTCCCCTTCGACGAGGATTTGGCAACAGCGATTCTGTCCGAAAAAGAAATTACGATTGATATAGCTCTTGCCGACGGCAATTTTTCCGCCGAAGCCTACGGATGCGACCTAACCTACGACTATGTACGAATAAACGGCGATTACAGAACCTAAGGAGCAAGAGCGAAAAATGAACGAGAGGAACGCGGGCGACCAATTTTTAACGATAAGTTGTGCGCTCAGCGAATGACGAATAAAATGCCAAAGAAAGATTCGCTATCGCAACTGGCGCAAGCCAGAGTAATATACGAGGCACTGCCTCACATCCAACGCTATCACGGCAAAACAGTCGTAATAAAATACGGCGGCGCGGCAATGCAATCCGAAAAACTGTGCAGGCAAGTAATGGGCGACGTCGTTTTGTTATCCCTCGTCGGCGTTCGCGTTGTAATAGTCCACGGCGGCGGTCCGGAAATAAACGAAATGCTTGCAAAAATCGGAAAGAAACCGCGCTTCGTAAACGGCCTGCGCTACACCGACAACGATACAATGGACATCGTTCGCATGGTGCTTGCCGGGCGCGTCGGTAAACAAATCGCGCAGTTGATCGGCGAACTCGGCGGGCGCGCATTAAGCCTTTCAGGCCCGGACGGACGCATGATTACGGCAAAAAAGCACGAAGGCGACACCGATCTCGGTTTTGTCGGCGACATAACACACA
>WRHA01000034.1 GCA_009783395.1 Defluviitaleaceae bacterium | reverse complement strand
GGTCGCTGGCGGCCATACGAGAAAGTGCGGCCATTGGCTCGCCTTGACTGCCCGTTGTGATAATAACGAGCTGGTTTGGGGTGTAATTTCTAAGCTCCGACACCTCGATAATAAGCCCGGTGGGTGCGGATAAGTAGCCAAGCTCCGTCGCGGTTTTTACGGCGTTTAACATGCTTCGCCCCATAAAAAGTACCTTGCGGCGGTGTTGTACGGCGGAGTTTAACACCTGCTGAATTCTGTCGATATGCGAGCTGAACATCGCAACAATAAGTCGCTGTGTTGGCGATTCTTCAAACACGCGGCGAAACATATCGCCGACGGTTCGCTCGGAAAGTGTGTAGCCGGGATAAAGCACGTTTGTGCTTTCGCACAAAAGCAGTTTTACGCCCTTACTGCCAAGCTCACCCAAACGTTGGAGGTCGATTGTCTCGCCTTGAATCGGTGTAAAGTCAACCTTAAAATCGCCCGTTGCGATAACTACTCCAACGGGTGTTGTTATTGAAAATGCAACGGCGTCGGCGATGGAGTGGTTTACTCGCAAAAATTCAACCTTGAAGCATCCGACGGTAATTGTTGCGCCTTGCGGCACGGCACTCATTTTGGTTTGATTTAAAAGGCCATGCTCGCGCAGTTTGTTGCCGACGAGACCGAGCGTAAGTTTTGTGCCGAAAAGCGGCACTTTTACCTCGCGTAAAAAATAAGGCACGCTGCCGATATGATCCTCGTGCGCGTGCGTCAAAAACAGCCCGCGAAGTTTTTCGCGGTTTTCCTGCAAGTATGTGAAATCGGGGATAACAAGGTCGATTCCAAGCATTTCGTCCTGCGGAAATGCAACCCCGCAGTCAATTACAATAATATCGTCGCCGTACTCAAGTACGGTCATGTTTTTTCCGACCTCGCCGTGTCCGCCGAGCGAAAAAACTTTCAATTTTTTTCTGGCTGCCAATTAAATGTTCCTCTCAAAATTGTTGGGGTTTATGAATCAAGAATCTGTGTCAAATTCGATGCCGAACTCTTCGTAATCATCCTTGAACATTTCAAAAACCAATGTAAAATCCGGGCCTTCGTCGTCGATTTGTTCCAAAACAACGTCGTCGTCGCCGTCATCAGCCGGCAGACATTTGAAGTAATAAACAGAGCCTTCGTCGCCGTCGATTGCAAGCAAAAAAACGCCGGATTCGTTTTCGCGGCTTGACAAAATTTGAAGCGGATGCTCCGTTCCGTCTTCGTCTACCACAACAAAACCGTCGTCTTCGTTAAAACTCTCCAAGTCAATCTCCTCCTTCCTGTTTGAATTGTCCAAAAACCCCTGCAAAATGTACACAGCGGCCATTGTATCAACCTGGGATTTGCGCTTGCGCCCGCCCGAAAAAACGCGTGATACCGCACGCGTAGACAGACGCTCGTCCCACAATACTACATTTATATTTTTAAAATACCGCAAAAGTTTTTCCTTAAACGCCAAAGTTTCCGCGCAACGAGCGGATTCTTCGCCGTCAAGGTTTTTCGGAAAACCAAGCACGATATTTTTAATATCATTTTCACGCAAAATTTTTTTTAATTCCTTGAGGCATGGGCGAAGCGCGGCGGAGTCCTTTCGCCGCAAAGTCGTTACGCCCGTTGCGACGCGCCCGTTATGCGACACCGCTACGCCGATTGTTTTTTCGCCAAAGTCAAGACCTAAAAATTTTTCCATCACGTTAGCGTTTCCGACTTCGAGAGAACGCTGACGCCGCATAAATGTGTCATCGGAATCACATCACGTCACGTAAAAATTCCCGCACCATTTCTTCCAAAAGCTCGTCGCGCTCAATGCGACCAATTAACGCACGGGCGTTTTTGTGGCTTGTGATGTATGTAGGGTCGCCCGACAAAATGTACCCGACAATTTGCGTGATGGGGTTGTAGCCCTTTTCTTTGAGGGCCTTGTACACCAGCTCGAGGTTTATGCGCACTTCTTCCTGTGCAACGCGTTGATATGCACTGATTTTTTGGGTTTCCATGAAAAAAACTCCTTTATTTTAATGTTCCTGTCAGAAAGTCATCCCGACAGGCCGTGATTTCAACATTTTTGATGGTGCGGGTTAGGTCATCATCGCTTTGAACCAAAACCGTGCAGTAATTCGTGCTTAGCCCTTTAAACATGCCGGGTGCGCTGCTCTTTCCCAAAAGTACGGAAGCCGTTGTTCCGACTTGCGAATGCAAAAAATTTTTTTGCAATTCGGCGGCTGATTCGCGCATTATTTTGCCGCGTTCGTGCTTGATTTTAACAGGGACTTGATCGGGAAAAGAAGCGGCGGGTGTGCCTTCTCGTGCGGAATATTCAAAAACGTGGATTTGCGCAAACGCCATTTCGCGTACGAAGTTCAGGCTTTTTTCAAAATCGGCGTCGGTTTCGCCCGGGAATCCGACGATAATGTCTGTTGTCACAGCGGCAGTGGGTCGAATTTTTTTTAGCGCGGCTGATGCGGCGGCATAATCATCCGTGGTGTATCGCCGATTCATTCGCGCAAGGGTTTTGTCACATCCGCTTTGCAGCGACAAATGAAAATGGTCGCATAATCGCGAATTTTCCACAGCGGCAAGAAAATCGTCGGTGACAGCCCATGGGTCAATGCTGCTTAAACGCAGACGCCCGTGTATTGCGGCAATTTTTTCGATAAGTGCAGGCAACGAGACGCTTTTAATA
>WRHA01000033.1 GCA_009783395.1 Defluviitaleaceae bacterium | reverse complement strand
GCAGGTTCAGGTGATGGCTCCGGCGAAGGACGCGGCTCCGGCGATGGGCGCGGCTCCGGTGTTGGGCGTGGTCTGAACCAGGCCTCTTCTTGCTGTTGATACGGTGCCACTTGGTCGTAGCCTACGTATGCGGTTGGTTCGCCGTCGTACGGATCGGGCGTACCGGTGCTGAAAAGCGTCACAACAACCGCCAAAACCGCAACAACCCCTAAACATGAATACAGTGCGATGAAAAATCCTTTCTTCCGAAAAATACTCTCAGGCTCGGAAACATTTTTCATTCGCTCACCTCCTAAAAAAATTTGTACTTGCAGTCTTGACGCGTTTGAAAAAAAATAAACCCTGTGCTAATATTTTCCACAACACCCACAAACGTAAAAAAACAAACCCAGCCCTTCAACACCCCATCAATTTCGAAAGGAGCAAACCCAAGTATGATTAAATTTTTGGCGGATAGTGTTTGTGATTTGCCCGGTGAGCTTGTTGAAAAAAATAATATTCGCATAATTCCGCTAAGTATTTCTGCGGGATACGAGGTTTTTCGCGACGGCGTTACGATTACACAGAAGGAAATTTTTGAATTTGTAGAAGGCAATAGAGGGATGTGCCGCACGTCGGCAATAAATGTTGCGGAATACACGGACGTTTATGCAGACGAACGCCCGAAATGCGATGCAATTTTACATTTTACAATCAGTTCCGAAATGTCCTCGTGCTACCAAAACGCAAAAATAGCGATGGAGGAATTCGACAATATATATGTAATTGATACGCGGAATTTGTCATCTGCCGTTGGGCATTTGGTTCTGGATGCGGTGGAAATGGCGTCAAGCGGAATGAGCGCGAAGGAGATTTATGACGAAATTATGTTGCGGATTCCGCTGCTTGACGCAAGCTTCGTGATTGACACGCTAAAGTACCTGCACAAAGGCGGACGCTGCACGGGAATGCAAGCCCTGGCATCGAGCATGTTAAAAATAAAGCCCTGCATTGTTGTGCAGGACGGAAAAATGTCCCCCGCAAAAAAATATCGGGGCAAATTGGACAGTGTTTTGCAAAACTATGTAAAGGATAAGCTGACGACCGACCCTGAAAAAATCGACACACGCCGCTTATTCATAACGCATACAATGGACGATGCGCATTTGTCGTATGTTGACGCGGTAAAGGCGCAAATCGCAAATCTCTTACCCTTCGACGAAGTAATCACATCAAGAGCCGGCGGCACAATTTCCTGCCACTGCGGCCCGAACACGCTTGGCCTGCTGTATTACAGGCTTTGTTGATTGTCTCCCATATCATTAAATGCGCATACGCGGTTTTTGCCTGTTCTTTTTGCGCGAAAAAGAGCCTTGTCTGCGTCGGAAACAAAATTGCTCGCGCTGTATTCGTCACAACGCTCGGGGATATGCGTATGGATGCCGATGCTTACCGTTGCATGTTTTACCTCGCCGTCATCGATTGGAATTTCCGCGTTTTCGACTGCGGTGCGAATGTTCTCGGATACTCTTCGCGCACCGGTTGTATCCGTGTCCGGCAAAATTATAGCAAATTCCTCGCCGCCCCAACGTGCTATCTTGTCGGACGAACGTGTAATTTCCGAGCTGATAATATGCGCAACGCTTTGCAATGCGATGTCGCCGTTTAAATGCCCGAATGAATCATTAAATTGTTTAAAATCATCAATGTCCAGAAGCATAAAGCTGATTGGGGTGAAATTTCTTTTTGCGCGTTCCCATTCTTGATGTACGAGAGTGTTAAAATAACGGCGATTGCCGATGCCGGTAAGCGGGTCGGTTACACTAAGCGTTTGAATTTCGCGAATCAAACCAAGAATTTTCATTTGGTGTTGCACACGCATTTTTACAACCTGCGCACTGAAAGGCTTGCTTATATAATCCACCGCACCCAAAGAAAAGCCACGAACCTCGTCATCCGATTGTGACAGACCCGTGACAAATATTATCGGAATGTCCTTAGTGCGAGAATCCTTCTGCAAATTTTCCATAACTTCAAACCCGTTCATTTCGGGCATTAAAATATCAAGCAAAATCAAATCCGGCTGCAATCGAGCCGCCGTATCAAGACAATTTTTTCCGTCACGTTCGGTATATAATGTGTAATCGTTTCGCAAAATATCGACAAGAGCCATAATATTTACTGTTTCATCATCAACAATCAAAATGCTGTTGCTTTTCCCCATGCTTTTCGCCATTCTTGCCTCCGATGTTTTTCTACATATATAGTACGCCGCATACACTATAACATGAATGTGAAAGTGGTGTAAAATGAGAAAATTTTTGAGAAACTTGAAACGCTGGTTTCGTGGCGGAAGAAAAGTCAATGTGCCGCGTCGTTCGCGCTCGGCACAGGCACCTCGCGGGAAAAACTCCCTCAGGCGACTTTTTTTCCCCGTAATAATCATTTTTCTTATCGCGGGGTTTTCGTACGGTTTTTATCGATTCGACAGACAAATTCTGCCTCTTGTACTTCAAGAGGCAGAACTTCGGATACAAACGGAAATAAACAATATTATAAACTACGTCGTGCATGAAATTATTGTGGCAAACGACGTAGCTGCGACGGACTTTATTATACAATCGCAGCTCGGCCCCGAAGCAAAGCCGACCATAAGCGTAAACACCGTTCTCGCAAACGAAATTTGCAACGCCGCGGCCCAAGCC
>WRHA01000032.1 GCA_009783395.1 Defluviitaleaceae bacterium | reverse complement strand
CATTGCCGGATTGGAGGCTTCTTTCTGTTGCATGAAAAAAGCGGCGCGACTATTTGCCGCGCCGCTTTTGAAGACATTAGTTTGTGATTGTTTGCTCGGTGTCTTTGTCGAAGACGTGGATGCGTTGTGTGTCGAGAGCCATTGTGATTGTGTCGCCGGATTTTGCTGTGGAGCGCGGGTTTACGCGTGCCGTCATTTGTTGACCGGCGGTTACCAGATAGAGGTAAATTTCCGCGCCGAGAAGTTCGGTTACTTCAACGTCGGTTTTTATAATTGAGTCGGGCGACTGAGAAATGAACATTTCTTCGTCGTGCATGTCTTCGGGGCGGATTCCCATTACAACGGTTTTGCCGTCGTAGCCACCTTCGATAAGGGCTTTGGCTTTGGCTTCGGGCAGCTTGATGGGATGGTCGCCGAACATTAGGGAGACATTGGAGCCTTGGACATTACAGGTTACGTCCAGGAGGTTCATTTGCGGTGAACCGATGAAGCCTGCTACGAACAAGTTTTTCGGGCGGTTGTAAAGGTTTACGGGGCTGTCGACCTGTTGTGCGACGCCGTCTTTCATTACAACGATGCGGGTACCGAGGGTCATAGCTTCGGTTTGGTCATGGGTTACATAGATGAAAGTTGTTTGCAGTTTTTGGTGAAGTTTTGTGATTTCTGTACGCATTTGTACGCGCAGTTTTGCGTCGAGGTTTGAAAGGGGTTCGTCCATCAGGAAAACCTTGGGTTCGCGGACGATTGCACGGCCCATTGCTACGCGCTGGCGTTGTCCGCCGGAGAGGGCTTTGGGCTTGCGATCAAGAAGGTGTTCGATGTCAAGAATTCTTGCGGCTTCATGTACTCTTTTTTCGATTTCGGCTTTGGGGGTTTTGCGTAATTTTAGGCCGAACGCCATGTTGTCGTGTACGCTCATGTGCGGGTAGAGTGCGTAGTTTTGGAAAACCATCGCGATGTCGCGGTCTTTTGGCGCAACGTCGTTCATTAGGCGGTCGCCTATGTACAACTCGCCTTCGGTAATTTCTTCAAGCCCTGCAATCATGCGGAGGGTTGTTGTTTTACCGCAACCGGACGGGCCAACGAAAATAATGAATTCTTTGTCCGCTATTTTCATGTTGAAATCCGTTACAGCAACAAATCCGTTCGGATACTTTTTGACGATGTTCCTGAGTTCTAAGCCAGCCATAATTCCTCCTATTTTTTTGGCACTGCCTCATATTTTTTGGCACTGTGCCAGTTTGAAATGTTACAGTTATATTACAAAATAAAAATCCTGCTGTCAATTGTAGAAAACATCAAAATATTCGCGGGGTTTCTGTAGGAATATACAAATGAGGCGACCTCCAAAAACCCTTAATGAGCTGTGTCGCATCGCAAGAAAATGGCGGCTTTAGGCCATTTTCTTGCGATGCGACATATGCGAATTTAGGGTTTTTAGAGGTCGCCATGAGAGGTCGCCCGCATAATTTTTCGGATTTTGCGGAAAGTAATTTTATGGTACAGGATTATAAGGGACAAAAGCCGTCGCGGAATATTGACGAGAATATCGCGCTTATCGACGGGCTTTTCGGCGACTCGCAGGATTTTATCGGGCGGGAGTTTTCGCCGGGCGGCGAGGGTGCGCCGCGAATTTATATGGCATATTTTGATGCGATGACGAATCGTGAGGCGATGGATTTATCGGTTATCCGCCGTCTTTTTGATATGGATTGGGCGACTCTTCCGCAGGAGGAAAAATGGCAGAGCGTGTACAAAACGATTCGCGACCGCGCCATTGCTACTACGGACATATCCGAATCGGACGATATGTTTGATATTTTGTATTTTATTCACGCGGGTGATACGCCGGTTTTTATTGACGGCTGTAACAAATGCGTTGTTGTTGCTACGCGTGGATTTCCTAACCGCGGCGTGCAATCCACCGAGCTTGAGGTTGTTGTGCAGGGTTCGAGGGAGGCGTTTTCCGAGGTTATGCGCTTTAATACCGCGCTTATTCGGCGGCGCATTCGCGATAATAATTTGATTGTGAAGCAATCGAAGCTTGGTATTCGCAGTTTGACCGACATCGCGCTTGTTTATATGAAGGATATTGCGCGGCCGGAGGTTGTTGCCGAGGTTGAGAGGAGGCTTGAGGCGATTGAGGTTGACGGGGTTTTGGATAGTGGGAGTGTTGAGCAGTTTATTGAGGAGAGTTGGCTTTCGCCGTTTCCGCAGGTTCAGGCGACGGAGCGACCCGACAAGGCCGCGTCGTCGATTCTTGAGGGTCGCATTGCTGTTATTGTTGATAATTCGCCGTTTGTTATTATCGTTCCCGTTACTTTAAACTCGTTTTTTCAGGCGTCGGAGGATTATTATTCGCGGTGGCAGGTTATGTCGGTTACGCGATTTTTGCGGTTTGCGGGGGCATTTATTGCGATTGCGTTGCCGGGGCTTTATATGGCGATTGCGTTGTTTCATCCTTCAATGATACCGCTTTTGATGGTATCTCGGCTGGCGGAGGCGTCGCAGGCGGTGCCGTTTCCTGCTGTTTTGGAGTTTATTTTGCTTGATGCGGCGTTTGAGCTTTTGCGCGAGGCCGGCATTCGGCTTAAAAGCGCGAGCGGCGGAACGATTGGAATTGTTGGGGGCTTGATTATTGGGCAGGCGGCTGTTGAGGCGGG
>WRHA01000031.1 GCA_009783395.1 Defluviitaleaceae bacterium | reverse complement strand
AAATCAAAGGCAAGGGAAAGAGCCGGAAGGAAAAAACGCAAAAAAAATTACGGCTAACGCATAAAAGCGTTAGCCGAGTGTGAAGCGTTTGAAAAGCACAGGTAGAAAATTTTACGGAGATTTTTTACCGCACTTCATGCGTGACTTGCCTTGCTTCTGTTTCGTTTGTCCGTAAGTCCAAAATTGCACATACATTTTTTTGCGCGGATTCTAAATCGGTAAATTCCTTTTTTAGTTGGGTGCGTTGCAAAATTCCCTTTTGCTTTTCGGCAACAAGGGAAGCATATTCTTCTTGCAATTCCTTGTATGTCGGGATTTTTTCAAGCCCTAACGTATCAAAAAATTGCTTCGCAGCTTCACAGGATTGAATTGTATTTTTATTCTTAGCGTAAAAATCCTTGTTGCGCTTGGTGCGTAGATACTGCGAATAAATATCTCGCGTTTTGCGGTAAGTGCCGATATTTTTTTGCAACGCGCTGATTTCTTTCAACCGCGTGTCGGCGGCATCAATCCGGCTGTTTAATGCGTTCAATTCATTTCGGGCGTGGCTTGTAATCTGCTCCAATGCGTCAACATCGGCAATATTATTTTCCTGTAAGAACAAAAGGGTCTGCGCCGCCTGTTGCAAATTAAACGACTTCGCCCACATTTCATACCCACGAGAATTTTGAGCCTTAGCGGAATTTCCAATATCAATAATGCTTTTAATTTTTTCGCCAAGAACAATATTCAACTGTGATTGCGGCGGTGTCGGTGGTGCAACCTCGGGGATTTTTTCCGCAGGGGGAAGCTGTACAGGCGCGGAAATATTTTTAGCTTCCGGCGCAGGTGCAACTTCCAAAATCGGCATCACAGGAGAAGAATTTTCAACGGTCGGGGCGTGTGCTTCTGCTTCCGTTTCCGCTTCCAACGGTCGCACTTCCGGCAGTGAATTTACATCAATGCCAACCCACATAGCGGAAATTTTTTCGCGCAAAGATTCTTCATCGCAACCTTCGGGCAGACCATTTTTGCCTGTGCGGAATCGGAAAAACCGTTTCGCGCCGCTCGGCGGCTGAACGGAAACTGTCTTGCCGCGCTTCTTAATTTTGCACCCGGCTTCGGCAAGACGTTGAAGAAACTCGTCAAAGTCTCGCGGCATTTTCGCTAACGCTTCATCTATATATGCCACAAAAATATCACGGTGGCTTGGCTCTCGTTCCTCCTTCTGCTTGTACTTGCCTGTGCCAAATCCGCGCTCATCAATAACGGAAAGCCTATGCGCGGCACAAATCCTATCTGAAATTTTCGCCAAATTTTTGTGTGACCACATTTTGTTCCGATACTTGCCGTTGCACTCCAAATTGACGGCATTGATGATAATATGGTTATGAACGTGAGCGGTATTGTCGTGCGTTGCAACCACAAAAGCATGATTTCCCCCGGTTAATTCCATTGCCAAAAGCCTACCCATTTCTTGCGCCGCTTCCGTGGAAATCTCCCCCGGCTTAAAAGATTGCCGCACATGGTAAACAAGAATATCCCCCTCTGGCTTTCTGCCTGTGTTCAAAAAATATTCATGCTTGGAATCCGCAAACTCCAAATCGGCGGTGAGCGAATTGCATTGATACGCACCGACCATGTAACCGTTTTGTGTCTTTTCCGGGTCTTGTACATAATCCAATGTGTCTCTAATTGCTTCCGCATTGGTTTTGCCGTTGCTTGCGTGAATGGGCTTTATCCAAGTAGCCGCCATAATTAACCTCCAAAAAATAAAAGAATTTGCATCACAGAAAAGAATATTTGTGCAAACAAAAACACGGCGGGAAGTCCCAACCGTGCTTTTTTTTAATGCCTTTGAAAAAAATTAGTTTGTTGAAAAATTTATGTTGACACGTCCATTGATGTAAGGTATAATGATGACAGTTAAAAAAAACGGCAAGGGGGTAGTTCAGTGAAAAAGAGAAGCATAACCCGATATATCGTCACCGATATTGTGAGTATTCCTGTAACCAAGGTTGGCAGTAAAACGGAAGCATACAGAATCGTTACGGGCGCAGGGTGGGGCGTAGTTGAATGGTACAGCGCGAATAACGATTACAAAATGCCTGTAAATCGCGACAAAACCGATAAAACCCAAGTGATGATATGCGATGAAGATACAAGCGCATCACTCTACACGAAAGCCGGACGCGAATTTTATATAGCCCCCGGTGATGAAGTCAATTTGAAAAACGCACCGCGCCAAGCTGATACAGCAGCCATGCTTATAAGCGGTTCATATGGGTACAATTTTTGGGCTATTGATGACAGCCACATAAAAATATTCGTTACCTACACCGAAAAAGGTTTGATTGATGAATGCCGTCTTGATAGTTGGTTGGGGAAACCATGTGAGGGCGAAACCGAAATAACATTCAGCGATTTACAAAGCGAAGCAGACCATGACAACACAGACCGAGCCGATATACCGGGGACGTTTGAATTTGAACGGCGAAATAAAGAGCAAGCAACGGAAAATCCAGCCGCCGACAGAAAGGAGGTGCAGACAATGCTACACAACTTCACAGATGAACGCCTTGCAGAATTATGGGAAGCGGAGCAGTTGAAACGGATTCAAATTCTCCCAATTGCCCTCGGTGACAATGTTTACGAAATTATCCGAACGT
>WRHA01000030.1 GCA_009783395.1 Defluviitaleaceae bacterium | reverse complement strand
TACCCGCACCGATTTTTTTTAGCCCGGGAAACCGTATCCGGCTTCGAGACGTAACGTCGCCCCCCGCAAGACATCCACGGTGTCCAATGCACGCTTGGCGTGCTTATACTTGCAAAATTTATAGGAAATTCCGTTAGAAAATTTTTCCGATGACTCTTCTGCAAGCCTCCAGTCCTCCATTTCGTCGATATTTGGAAAAAACGCATCTGCGGGGGGGCAAGCATCTACTTTTGTAATGTATGCGTACCGACAGCGATTTAGCAATTGTGCATAAATTTCCTCGCCGCCGATAATAAAAATATTTTCCGGGGAATAATTTTGTAAATTTTCGTCAAGCGCGGTCAGTGAGTTACATACGATTGCGTCGGGGATTTTTAAGCCCTCCTGCCGTGAAAGAACGATGTTCGTGCGGCCGGGAAGCGGCTTTCCGCCCGGAAGCGATTTTAGCGTATTATGCCCCATCACAATAACTTTGCCTAGAGTAAGCGTGCGAAAATGCCGCAAATCCTCGGAAATGCGAAAAAGCAACTCGTTTTCAAAACCAATGCCCCAATCAGCCGAAACCGCCACAGAGAGGTTCACACCGCCACCTCAATCGTATCCTCAAACTTATGCGGCCTGTAACCCTCAAGCGAAAAATCGTCGGGTGTAAACGCATAAAAATCGCGTACATCCGGATTAATGCGCAAAACAGGTGCGGGTCGTGGTTCTCGGCAGAGTAAATCTTGCACGATACGAATATGCCTGTCATAGATATGCGCGTCGGCGATTACGTGAACAAGTGTGCCGATTTCAAGGCCGACATCCGCCGCAAACATATGTAAAAGTACAGCGTATTGGCATACGTTCCAGTTGTTTGCGGTGAGAAAATCCTGCGAACGCTGGTTTAAAATCGCGTTAAGCCGACCGCTTGTGACGTTAAATGTTAGGCTGTAGGCGCAGGGATATAAATTCATTTCGTGTAAATCTTGGTGTACATATAAATTCGTAATTATGCGGCGCGAGGACGGGTTGTTTTTTAAATCAAACAATACGCGGTCGACTTGATCAAACTCGCCTTCCGCATATTTGTGCTTTATGCCAAGCTGGTATCCGTATGCTTTGCCGATTGTGCCGCTTTCGTCTGCCCACGCGTCCCAGATTTTCGATTTCAACTCGCTGACACAGTTGGACTTTTTTTGCCAAATCCACAAAATTTCGTCGATGCAGTTTTTGAAGGATAGGCGTCGAAGCGTGAGTGCGGGAAACTCCGTTGCCAAATCATACTTGTTTACCACTGCGAAAAAGCGGCGCGTGTATGCGGGCGTACCGTCTTGCCACCTCGTGCGAACGGGCTGTCCCTCGTCGGAGACGCCGTTTTGCAAAATATCGGCACAATTTTTTTTAAAAATAATATCGGCGGCGGCCATTATTGCGCGTCACCTCGCGCTGAAGAAATGTAATCCAAAAGCTGACGCTTAATTGACGGATCGGTGAAATGATTTTCCTCGGTGCGTGCAAATAAGGCGTCCAGCTTTTTGCCGTCGCCTTGCGCAACATAAATATCCGCCGCCGTTTTATATGCATCACGAAACTCGCCGCCGTATGATACGACGGTTTCCAAAATCGTTACGGCATCAGACGGATTTTCTTTCGCAATCGACGCGCCCCACATAGTCAGGGATTTTAAATATTCGTTAAAATTCTCTTCGTATTGCGCAATAATATCCATTTGTGCAAGCCCGTATTGCATTTTCAGCTCCAAGTTTGTAAGCGGACGCGGTAAACGAATCATCGTGCGCTTTGCAGAGCGTTCAACCTGGTGCGGATCGCCGGGCGGAAGTGGCGGAAACGCAGTTAAATCCGGCGTGTAGTACAGCTTGGGGTCAATATCTTTTTTGCGCACGGCGTTTGCGGCTTCCTCTTCCTCGAGAAAACGTTGCTTTACTTCTTCCTGCTTTTTCGAATGCCGCCGTGAAAGCATGAAAAACGTGAGTATCGAAACCGGTAGAAGCAGCCAGAAAAAAATATTTACCCCAACACATGCGGGTTGAAGTGCACTGATGTCACAAGCCATGTCGCACGCCCTTTCGCGTTTTCTATATTATTCCGCCAAGTGGTTGGTCAATATACCGATTTTTTCAATTTCGCATTCGACTTTGTCGCCGTTTTGCAAATATTTCGGCGGTTTCATTGCGTGGCCGATGCCCGCAGGCGTGCCTGTCGCGATAATATCGCCGGGAAGCAGTGTAATACCCTGCGACAACGTCGCGATAATTTCGGGGATGTCAAAAATCAGGTTCGACGTGCATGAGCTTTGGCGCAGTTCCCCGTTTACGCGGCATGAAATGTTCAGTGCTGGGGGAAAACCGATTTCGTCCCGCGATACAATATGCGGCCCCATCGGGCAAAAACCGTCCAAGCTTTTTCCGTAAAACCATTGCGCGTGGCGCGTTTGAATATCCCGCGCCGTGAGATCGTTCAAAATTGTATAACCGAAAACCGCGGCTTTGGCGTTCTCGCGGGTTGCGCGATAGGTCGTTTTGCCGATTACAACCGCAAGCTCCGCCTCGTAGTCAACTTTTTGCGAAAAATGTTGGTGCAGCGGAATTGTCGCGCCGTCGCCCATGGCGGGGCAAGCCGCTTTTGTGAAAAAAATAGGTGTTGTC
>WRHA01000029.1 GCA_009783395.1 Defluviitaleaceae bacterium | reverse complement strand
GAAACTTTTTTTGAAAAAAAAGTTTCCCCCGAACCCCCTTCAAAAAAACTTTCATTTTGGGTTTCGGGGATTAGGGGGGTGATTTTATTTAGGGAGAGTTTTTCGGCCAGGCAGTCGTTTACGCCGCCGGGGGCTTTGTCCAGGTTTGTGTGGGCGCAGTAGAGGCCTATGTTGTTGCGAATCAGGGTTAGGATTTTTCGCCCGGTTGGGTCGGCGGATGTGATTTTTTTTAGGGGATCATATATAAGGGGGTGGTGGGTGATTATGAAGTCAAAATTTCCTGCCACGGCTTCGCCGATTACGGCCTCGGTTGCGTCCAGGGCGACAAGGACTTTGCGCACGGGTTGTGCCGCGTCGCCGATTAATAAGCCCACATTGTCCCACTCCTCCGCGCAGCACTCCGGCGACCACTCGTTGATGATTTTTGCAATTTTTTCCGCTGTCATGACGGCTGATCTCTCTCCTCTAAAAGTCGTTTAAACCTGTCCGAAACATCCTTTTTGCACGACGGTTCGGCCTGAGGCACACGCGACTCCGCAATTTTTACCAGCTTTTCGCATACGCCTATGATATATGCCACCTCTTTCGCAGACGCGGCAATGGTTGTTTTATAACGTGCGGTGGTTGCCCAGCTGTCGATGCTTATTTCAAGTGATTCAACAAGCTGTTTTGCTTCCGCGTCGGCTAAGTCCTCAAGAATTACAGACAATCTGTGATCGGCGATATAAGTTTTGCCCTCGATCCCGATAAGGAATTTTACGATTTTTTCGACGCACTGCTGTGCATGATATGCGGCAATATCAATAAAAACGTCGTCGTCAATATTTTTTAACATCTGCTTCGCAGTGATCAAATCTGCCCGCGCCCTGTCAAGCAGGGTTACTTTCTTTTTCATAAATAACAACCCCCTGATTCAAAACCTGCCGCTCGACGGAGTTTATGTCCAATGCCTCTTCCATAAATGTTTCCGCGTCCGACGTCAAAATATCCGCCTTGATTTTTAAAGCCTTGCACAGCTTGTGCAGATGCGCATACGATTTTTTCTCGTCGTCACAAAGTACGTATAAATCAACATCGCTTATGGGCGTGCAGGTCAAATCCAAACTGCTACCAAACAATATGACGGTATCAATGCAGTTCGGCATGTCCTCGCTTGCCAAAGCCCTTATTTGCTCCACTTTAAGCGGGTGAATCAGCGAAAACGGCTCCGGATATTCCGGTTTAAATGTGTAAAAACTCATTTCATCCGCTCCTTAATCCGCTTCTTAACCCACTCCAGGCGTTTTTTCGCGATCTCCCGCGCAGTTTCGTCGGTTATTTCATCGAAATATGCCAAAATTTTCCGCTGCATTTCGCGGTAGTAATCCACGGCATCCGCGCCTTCGATTCGGCCCAAAAAATATTCCGCATCCGTCCATGTCGCGACTTCTGCGCCTGTTCGCGCCGCTTCCGCTACGATTATCACATAAAACCGCGCGGTCTCGCGCACAAGTTTCTCTTCTATTATAATGCGCCGGCTTGCGTGCAAAAACCTGCGCAATTCTTCCAAATCATGTTGCGGTTGCAAAATGGTGCGGGTAGCCACACTACCCGCACCGATTTTTTTTGCCGTCAAAATTTCAATAATTTTCATGCCGCCCATTCCGGCAATAACGATGCAGTCGGCTTCGTTTTCTTCAAGCGGAGCAAGACCGTCGCCCAATCGGGTTTCGATTTGCCCGTGGGTTTGCCACGATGCACTTTCGGATGCGCTTTCGGATGCACCACAAAACCCCGCCGCACGAATATTCCGCGCCGCAATTTTAAGCGGCCCCACGCTAACATCGCACGCAATTGCGCATTTGCAAAGCCCGGCGCGAACGGCTTCAATCGGCAAATACGCATGATCGGTGCCGATATCCGCCAAAACGCCGCACTTTTCCACACACGAAAGCACGGCGGCAAGCCGCGGTGAAAGAAAATTTGCTCCCTTCACGAAACAGTTTTTGCGTCGCCCCAAATGCGTTCCAAGTTGTAATATTCACGCGATTCCTTGTCAAAAATATGCACAATAATCGCTCCAAAATCCAAAAGCACCCATTTGCCGGATTGCAAGCCCTCGGTGTGGTGAAGCGTCATGCCCTGTGCTTTGAGGCATTCCTCTGCGGTGTCGGTCAATGCCGCCATTTGCGGCGCGCTCGCACCCGTTGCGATAACAAAATAATCTGCAATCGGCGATACTCCGCCCAAATCCAACACGGCAATATCTTTTGCAAATTTTTTGTCAAGAGCGGATTTTAGTGCCATAACTGCGTCAAATTCCATGTGTTCCTCCTACTGTACCAGCATAGCTTCGGCTATATCTGCGGCCTTGCGGTCGTCTTTTATTATGCGCAAAATTTCAAGCGCGAAATCAATGGATGTTGCGGGGCCTTTTGAGGTCGTGACGTTTGCGTCGGTGATGGTGGAGGCTTGTCCGAAATGAGCCGCACCCAAATCGTCACGCAAAGCGGGATAACAAACCGCAACCCTGTCGGCCAAAATGCCCAGCATCCCAAGAACCGTCGGCGCGGCGCAAATTGCGGCAAATTTGCCGCCGTTTTCGTTGTGCCTGCGTAAAAGATCCAGAAGCGGCTCGTGCTTTTTGTAATTTGCAGTGCCGGG
>WRHA01000028.1 GCA_009783395.1 Defluviitaleaceae bacterium | reverse complement strand
CGCCGCGACCTAGAGGGTCGCAAGGTTTTTTGCGACGAAGCAGTGCGGCAAAAAGACAAGCCCAAACAGGCAAGTTATTTCCGGACAGTTCCTTAGCTCGAAAAAAAATTTTTTTTCAAATCGCTCATTTCACTATTCCTCGAAGCTCTCGAATCGCCGCAACCTTATCCGCACTTCGCATAAAACTCTCACCAATCAAGGCCGCATCCGCGCCGATTTCTCGTAATTTTTCAATATCCTCAGGGCGCGAAAGCCCACTTTCCGACACAAAAATAACCTCGGGCGGAACAAGATTTTTAAGCCGCTCGCTCAAGGTTATATCAACATCGAAGGTCTTCAAATTGCGATTGTTCACGCCAACAACCCGCGCTCCGATTTCAAGCGCGTCTTCAACCTCGCGCTCATCATGCGTTTCAACAAGAACCGAAAGCCCCAAATCATGCGCAACAGCCATATATTGCGCCAATTCGCCCTTGTCCAAAATCGCGCAAATCAACAATACAGCACTCGCGCCCAAAATTTTCGCTTCATATATCATATATTCATCAACGGTGAAATCCTTACGCAAAAGCGGCGTACCAACGGCATCGGCAATTTCGCGTAAATACGCGTCACGACCATGAAACCAAAACGGCTCGGTTAGCACAGAAATCCCCGCCGCGCCTGCCGCCTCATATTCACGAGCGATTTGCACATAGGGAAAATCAGCCGAAATGATCCCCTTCGACGGCGAAGCCTTTTTTATCTCACAAATAAACGCAACATCGTCGCCACCGCGCAAATTTTTTTCAAAAGCGAAAAAATTTTTTTTATCAACGCTCAACGCAAGCGCGTCTTGCCGCACCTGCTCAAGCGGCAAAATTTTTTTCTGCTCCACAACCCGCTCACGCGTTCGCGCCGCAATTTTCTCCAAAATATTCATTACACTTTCCTCCAAATTCAACCCTCGTTTGATCCGGCAATAAAATCCTCCAATTTTCGCAAGGCCGCGCCGCTGTCAATGACCTCTTCGGCGGCAGAAACCGCCGCGCCTATGCTCTCAAATTTCCCGGAAATAAACATAGCCGCCGCCGCGTTTAAAACAGCCGCATCGCGTTTGGCATTTTTTTCGCCGCTTAAAATTGCGCGCAAGATAGCCGCATTTTCGTCGCATCCGCCGCCCTGAAGCGCGTCTTTGTCACAACGTGCAAGCCCGAAATCCTCCGGTTCAATCGTATATTCCTTAACCCACCCGTCGCGAACCTCGCAAACAAAAGTGGGCGCGGAAAGCGAAATTTCATCCAATCCGTCCTCGCCATGAACAACCATCGCGCTCTTCACGCCGAGGTTCAGCAATACCTGCGCAAGCGGGCGAACAAGCTCACGATCATACACTCCCAAAAGTTCCATCGTCGCCCCCGCCGGATTTGTTAGCGGCCCGAGAATATTAAACACCGTACGTATCCCCAGTTCGCGACGAATCGGCGCAACATACTTCATCGCGATATGGTAATTTTGCGCAAAAAGAAAGCAAATGCCAATGTCGGCCAAAAGTTGCGCGCTTTTTTCCGGCGAAATGTTAATGTTCACACCCACCGCCTCAAGCACATCAGCCGCCCCGCATTTGCTCGACGCACTGCGATTGCCGTGTTTCGCAACCGGAATGCCCGCCGCCGCCGTAATTATCGCGGCCGTCGTTGAAATATTAAAAGTATTTGCATGATCGCCGCCCGTTCCAACAATTTCAATAGCATCAACCTCATGCAAAAGCCTCACACAATGCGCCCGCATCCCTTCCGCCGACGCCGTAATTTCATCAATTGTCTCGCCCTTCAGGCTAAGCGCGGTCAGATACGCGCTCATTTGCACAGGAGTCGCCTCGCCCGTCATAATCTCGTTCATCACGCCCCGCGCCGCCTCATATGACAAGTCCATATTTTTAGACAGCGCGACAATGGCCTCTTTAATCATGCACCCGCCTCCTTAATTTATATTTTAACAAAAAAAGGACGGGCGAAAAACCCCGTCCGATATGCGGTAAAAACTTAGCCTCGTATATAACGACACAAATATACCATTTATGACAAACCCCTGTCAACGGTAGCGCGCCAAACGTAAATTATTTGAATTATTTTTTGCGTTCGTTGTGATCGTAAGTGCTGTGATTTAACCGCGGATTTAGCGGATTAACACAGATAAGCGCGGATTTAAATCTTCAAAAAATCCGCGCTTATCTGCGCAAATCCGCCAAATCCGCGGTTAAATCACCTATCACAAAAAAACTGCCGGCAGACGCAATGTCATGCCGACAGTTTATTTTATAGATTAGGAAAACCAAACCAGGAAAACCGTATCCGGCTTCGAGACGAACATTTCGCTCCCCACCACATGTCCACGGTTCCCATTGCACGCTTGGCGTGCTGCTAGAGACCGAGGATTTCTATTATGCTTACGCCGTCTACGTAGATGCCTGTTATTACCATGTCACCATGTTCGCCACTGCCTGTGCCAACTCCGATTGCTGTATTGCGTGCGCCATCTGCAACAGCGGCAATACCGCTTCTTTCGCGGAAGTTTTCACCCCAGCCGTCTGCGCCCCAATACCAGCCTGTGTCAAACGGATTTACGGTACCGGGCAGGGTTACGGTGAACTCGCCGCCGTCA
>WRHA01000027.1 GCA_009783395.1 Defluviitaleaceae bacterium | reverse complement strand
TTCGCAGGGGAACAATGGCGAGCTTCTCCATATTTTCCTCCGCGATTTCATGTTCGCGCCATGAATAAAACGGGCGGATTCCGCGCCGATTAAGCGTGCCGGAAATCACAACCTCGTACACGCTGGCGGGGAAATCTTTTTGCTCCGACGACTGCTGTGGCAAGTAGCCGATTTGCGTGGATTTAAGCCCGTCGCCGGTTGAAATTTCCCCGCTTTTCGGGCGCATTAAGCCAAGCAAGCCCTTCATCAAGGTTGTTTTGCCGCTGCCATTTTCACCGACGATGCAAAGATAATCGCCTTGCCCGACGTGAAAATTTAAGCCTTCTATGACTGTTTTCCCGTCGTACGCAAACGCCGCGTCGCGGCAAGTAATAAGTGCCATTTAGTTCAACGCCTCTCGCAGTGCTTCGATGTTTCGCCGCATAATTTCTACATATGTTATGCCCGCATTTAAATCCGCACTGCTTACATTGTGCGCGGAATGCAGTTCGAGAACACGTGCGCCGGTTGCTTCGGCGACGGTGTTTGCGACGCGCATGTCGGAAAACTCGATGTGGAACACAACGGGGATTGCATTGTCGTTTACGGTATTAATCAGAAAAGCGATTGTCGCGGGGGAAACGCTCACTTCCGACGAGCAGCCGTAAAACGCCGCGTAATACTCGATGCCGTATGTGTCCATGAGATAGCGGAACGGGAAGCGATCGGCGATAACGATTGTGTCGCGTACGCTGTCGGCGACAACGGCGGAAAACTCCGCATCAAGAGCTTCAAGTTGCGAAATAAGTTGCGCCGAATTTCCCCGGAAATAATCGGCGTTTGCCTCGTCCATTTCCGCTAAAATGTCTGTTAATACATGCACTATGCGCATTGCGTTGCGAGGGCATGTCCAAACATGTTCGTCGAGTTCATCGTGATGATGATGGTGATGATGATCGTGGTGATCGTGGTGATCGTGATCATGGGAATGGCCATGGTCGTGGGAATGCCCATGGTCGTGATGATCGTGCGAATGCCCGTGGTCGTGGCTGTGTCCATGCCCGTGGTCGTGGTCGTGGCTGTGTCCATGGTCGTGGTCATGGTCGTGGCTGTGTCCATGGTCGTGATCATGCGAATGCCCGTGATCGTGGCTATGCCCATGTCCATCGTCCTCGCAAGCATCGTCTCCGTGGTGGTGGTGATGCTCTGCATAAACCGCATCGACCATATCAATCATCGCAACGGTACGAAGCTCGCCCCCAAGCGAATCCGCAATCGCCGTAACCCATGCATCGCCGTGACCGCCAATATAAACGAGCAAATCCGCATTGTTTATCGTAACAATATCACGCGGTGTCGGCTCGAAAGCATGGGCTTCCGCGCCGGGCGAAATAAGCATCGAAAGCTCAACATGCGAACCTCCGATTTGACGCAAAAAATCATACTGCGGAAAAATCGTCGCAATAACGCGAAGCGGTTCGGCCGCAATCTCAGCTATCGCCCCAACATCATCTGCGCCGTCGTAATCCTCCACATGGATGTAGTTGTCTCTCGCAAAATCCACATCTTGCAACTCGTTGCCCGCACACGCGGCGAACGTTAATAAGAAAAAAAACGCGAACAAAACAAATATCTTTTTCATCAAAATAACCTCCGAAATTAATTTTTTTTTAAACCCGGTAATCTGAACCCGGCTTCGAGACGTAATGCCCGCCCCCACCAAATGTCCACGGTGCCCAATGCACGCTTGGCGTGCCTCAGTTGTTCATTTTGACCTTGAGCTTAATTGGGTTGTAAAAAATATTTCTCCAAAACACAATTGGCGCAATATAAAAAGCCGCAAGCAAAATAATTGCGGCGGCTGTAAACGTAATCGCACTATAATGTATGGTTTCACCAATTTTTGAAACAACCGCGCACGGGCGACAATAGTCGGATACACAGCCCTTGTGCGTGATTAAAGCAACGGGAACAATAAAATAGGTGCAAAGAAAAATAAAAAGCAAAAGAACGGCAAGCGTCTTGTGCAATTTATTCATCTCCCCACCTCCGATTTTCACGCTAACATATGAATATTCCGATTGTCAAGTTGGCAAGACTATACATGGTGATTTTATGTCGGAAAAATTTGTTATCGAACCGTGCGGCGCACTTAGGGGAATTATTGAGATATGCGGCGCGAAAAATGCGGTATTGCCCGTACTTGCCGCCTCGCTTTTAACGGAAAAACCATGCGTTTTGCAAAACGTGCCGCGATTAAGCGACGTCGAGGCAATGTGTGTTTTAATCGAATCCCTCGGCGCGAAAATTTCCTGCGAGCGAGATTCTTTCACAATTGATGCGTCGAATGTGCAATCCCTCGATGCTTCGTACGAACTTGTCGGAAAACTTCGCGCTTCCTTTTTAATAATGGGACCGCTTTTGGCGCGTTTCGGTCGTGCTAAAGTCCCGCTTCCGGGCGGCTGTGCAATCGGCTCGCGCCCGGTTGATTTGCACCTCAAAGGATTTGCGGCTCTCGGCGCGAAAATCGACCACTCCCACGGCTTTGTTACCGTCACTGCAAAACGCCTCAAGGGCGCGAAAATCTATCTCGACTTTCCAAGTGTAGGCGCAACCGAAAACATAATGATGGCGGCAGTCCTCGCCGACGGACAAACAATTTT
>WRHA01000026.1 GCA_009783395.1 Defluviitaleaceae bacterium | reverse complement strand
CGTCGGCTCCTAACGTACCGCATTGGGTACGCGTCGTCGCCGACGAAAAGCTGTGGGAACGCCATTCTGTGCCGGGGCAACGTGAAATTTTTGAAGACAGGTTCTCATTTACAATAAGCGCGTAGCTATACATAACTGCGTGAGATGTTTAGGTGACTTGCGATTTCTCGCTGTGTCAATTCCTCCGGCTCATCGCCGAGGCCATAGCGCAGCAAAATCACCGTCTTTTCGCGTCCAAACAAAACTCGCCGCACAACATCCCTCAGTCGCCTTATTTGCATTTTCAGGCCTACTTGTTCGTCGATTGAATCCTTATCGTCGGCAAGTTTATCTTCCACCCTCACCTCATTGCCCTCGCGGTCTACTCCAATAATATCCTGCAATGATATGTCGCCCGCGCTTTTCTTTGATGCACGTATGAACATAAGGATTTCGTTTTCGATGCATCGAATTGCATATGTTGCGAGACGGGTATTTTTGTCGTGCTTGTAGGTTACAATGGCTTTAATTAAGCCGATTGTGCCGACCGAGATTAAATCCTCGGCGTCTTTTGCGTGGTTGTTGTATTTTTTTGCGACATAGGCAACCAGTCGTAGGTTGTGTTCGATTAGTATGTTTCGTGCGTCATGACTTCCTCCGGCGTACTCTTGTAAGTATTTTTTTTCGTCGCCGGGCGAAAGCGGCTTTGGAAATGAGTTGCCGCCTGCCAAATGTCCGAACAAAAAAAAGCCTTCCAGCACGAAAAACATAAGAGTCCACCTCCCCGAGGTATTTTATGCAGGCGTAATGATTTGTGTTACCGGTTGTTATATATGTAAGCTTTCGTGTAAACTGTTAAAAAGCACGCCAAGCGTGCATTGGACACCGTGGATACCCGGCGGTAGGCGACGTTACGTCTCGAAGCCGGATGCAGTTTTCCAGCCTATAAAAAAGGACTGTGGGAGAGTGTGGTATGTATTATCGTTTGTGCGCGATTTTTTTTGTGGTGTTTTTGCTTGCGGCGTGCGGGAATGAGGAAATTTTTGAGGATATAGAACCTGTCGAAACAGAGGAGATTTTTGTCGTCGAGGAGGAAATTGATATTGAACTCGAAACAGAAATCAAAATAGAGCATGAAACAGAACATGAAGCGGAATATGTTGCGGAATATGTTGCGGAGTATGAAGCGTCCGAAATTATTTTAGTGGAAATAGACGAAGGGGACGAGCCTCTGTTTGCGACGGAGGCACTTGGGCGAGTTTTTGCTTTGCTTGATGCCGGTGCGATTGATGCGGATGTTTCGGTTCGTGCGGGGTCGTTTCGGGCGACTTATGATGCGTTTGAGATGGATTTTAATGCAAAAATGATTGATGACGGCGGACGTTCTCGATTATTTATATCAACGGAAACAGACATGGGGCCGTTTATGGGTCGGATTTTTGATGGGGTTGTAATGTCGGTTGCCGCATACATAGTGCATGAAAACGGCGAAACTGTGGAGTCTCGTTTTTTTGTGGGCGGATCGGAAATGGCGCAGGAAACGATAAATAACTTCGGGCTTGCAGATTTTTTTGCATTGGCGGAAATGAATATGGGTATTTTTGACGAAATTTTCGTGTCGGGCTTTGAAATTTCGACGGAGTGGCTTGATGATTTTGAGGTGCAATTTTTTGAGCAATACGGGACGTTTGCGATTTCCGGTTCTGTTTTTGCTTTGTCGGAGCTTTTGGATTTTGACGGCGCAGAGCCGGATTATTTTTTGATTGTTGTGCCTTATGCCGATGAGCTTCCCTTGCGGGTTTTTGTTGAATTTCATTGGGAAGAAGATGTTTATCGGTTTTTTCATGTGACGGTTTGGATTAACGCAGTCGGGGATGCCGTCGAAATTGTCTAATTTGCCACGCCTCGAGAGGAGAATTTATGAAAATTACACCTGTGAAAAATTATACGCCGCCGAGCTTGCCGACCTTAGAAGATGAGCGGGCGAAGCAGAAACTCTTAAAAAAACTGCCCAAGCGGTGGCTTTCCGGTGCATCGGGGGCTGTTGCTTGTGCGGGGTTTGTTGGGTTGGTGCTGGCCGGGTGCGCTTGTAGGGCAGGGGAAGAATTTGTTCCGCTTACCGAGGATGAACGGCGTGCGCGTATGGAAATTGCGGCGGAAGCCTATATCAATATTCGTGCGGATCTTCAAACCTCGGAGCTTAACTTGGAGAGGCGCGGAGGTTTCGGTGGCGCGGGGGCGACTCCTTTTTATGTTGCGTATTTTACGGAGCAGGATGCATTTGACTTTATTCGCGTGCAGCTTGAAGCGGCAGGCCTTAACTTTGACGCACAGCCGCCCGGAGGGACGGTGCGCTATACGTACTGGATACCGATTCGTGACGGTGGGTTTTTTCAAAGACCGCGGCGGACGCGGGTAGGTATTGATTTGTATGATGAGGAGCGCAACGTTGGCATTGCGCATGTTAATTGGCCGGATCATAACTGGCGACGAATCGAGAGTCAGGTGCAAGAGATGGAGCAACAGTTTGGCCGTCGAGCAGATTCAACTGTCGCAGTGTTTTTTAATCCGGCGACGTTGTATCAGTCGGTGGGCGAGCCGCCACTCGGATTGTGGGCGTGGACTCAGGATTGGCGCGAGAAGCATGGCGAGGATGCA
>WRHA01000025.1 GCA_009783395.1 Defluviitaleaceae bacterium | reverse complement strand
CAGCCATAAGCGCGCCGGAGTCGATTTTTTTCGCCGCCGCCCGAACGTACCAAAAAACGCATTCCTTCACAATAACCGAAACCGCCGCCGCAATAAGCGGAAGCACCAGCATCCCCGCCGCATGTGTTTCAAGCCCGTCTCCCAAGTGCGTCATAATATCCTGCACGCCGTTCCAACCAATCCCAACGCCCACCACGCAAATCAGCACCGCCAGCGCAAGCGTCGCCACACACTCAAACCGCTCATGCCCGTACTGATGATCCTTATCCGCCGCACGCCCCGCCAGCTTTATGCCAACAATAGCAATAGCCGTGCCAATCAAGTCCGAAATCGAATGAACCCCATCGGCAACCATCGCCGCCGACCCGCCCAAAATCCCCGCAATCAATTTAAGCACCGTCAGCCCGACATTAACAAAAATGCTGTTTCGCGCAACCCGCATCGCAATTCGCTCATTAGACGCAACCATAGCTACTCTCCTCGCCATTTTCACGCTTATAATTATGTACTCGACTATAATATGCAAAACTCAATTGACAGTCAAACCTATCCAATTTATAATGAGGTCTGCGGGGCACCCCCCTGTCCCGCTCTAGGGGTATAGTTCAGCTGGTAGAACGTCGGTCTCCAAAACCGGATGTCGTGGGTTCAAGTCCTACTGCCCCTGTTCGTATAGGAAACATGAAGCATAACCTCTCCGATGGGAGAATTAACGTTAGCACAGGCAAGCGTCAAGCAGTTTGGACGCTTGCTATTGTTTTGTATGGGAAAGAGGTGCGAGAAATGCAATATTCAATATTGATTCAATATGATGCGACAGATAAAATATATGTAGCTTCTGTTCCTGAATTAAAAGGCTGTATGGCACATGGGCGAACAAGGGAAGAAGCGATAAGGGAAGTACAGGAAGCTATGCAGCTACAGCTTGAAGTTATGCGGGAAAAGGGAATGTTAGCCCCTTCGCCAATGGTGTACGCAAGCTGATTATGGACGCAGGCGAAAAATATGCATAAAGATTTGACTTCGGTGTTCACCAAAATGGTGGACATTTTAAAAGCCGACGAACGTTGCGTCGGCGGTTGGCATTTCGGCTCGGTAAGCCGGGGCATGGCGGATATGTATTCCGACTACGACCCCGTTTTTTTGATTCGCGGCAAGGACTTCGAATCCTTCGCCGAGGACATCCCGAAAAATTATCTGCATACAAAGCAAATTTTGAAAACGCAAGTTGAAATTTTTTCAAAGGTCGCCTTTATTGACACGCATTTGCTTGCTATGTATAATCGCAATGTTCCGATTTGCCCGAGTGGCGGAATGGCAGACGCGGTGGATTCAAAATCCACTATGGGTAACCATGTGGGGGTTCAAGTCCCTTCTCGGGCAAAAAAACCTCGTATTTATCACGAATACGAGGTTTTTTTATTACATTTTTTAGCCGCTTATTATTTCCGCTTCCTGCAAAAAGCCTTCGCCTTTTTCAACGATTGAAATAATACGCCTTGCCGCTCCATTTGGCTTGCTTTGGTTGTATTCCCAAGATTGGACGGATTTCATTGATACACCCAGTAATGCCCCGAAATATGATTGCGTGTAGTTGTAGGCTTCCCTAATGCGTTTTATGTCCTCGCCTGTATACTCCCTTAGCGGCGTAACGGGTTTCAATATTCTAACCGCTTCGCGTCCTTTACTGCTGTTCCCCTGCTCATACTCTATGGCTTCGTCAAGGGATTTCAAGGCTTCGTCAAAAACATTCATTTCTTCACCTTCTTTTTGAGTTCTTCAAGTAACGAATTTATTTTTTGCTTGAACATCTTTTTTTGTTGGTCGGTTATGGTTTCGGATTCGTTTTTAAGGTATGCAAAAAGGCAATATGTCCTGCCGTAATGCTCAAAATCAACGTAAAGCACACGAATACCGCCGCTTTTGCCTTTGTTGTCCTTGCCTGCTCGAATTTTACGCAATCCCCCCGCACCCTGTATTATTTCTCCTTTGTCGGGCTGTTCTAGGATAGTGTTTTCCAATTCGATTAAGTTTTCGTCCGATAAATTTAACGAGTTCCAAATTTTATCAAAATTTGGAAGATATACGAATGCTCGCTTCATTTTTCCCCACCCTGCATATGTTATGCCTAAATTTTAGGTGTGTCAATGTAAATTTTATTTAGATTGCACCTTTTCCTCATTCACAAATTTATAAAACGTGTTCCGCTTCAAATTTAACCGTGCTATGGCTTCGTTTCCGCTAATAGTGCGGTTTTTGTATGGTCCGTAAGTTAGCATCAGTTTCCCTGTGGCTGTGGACGTGTCGAGCGATTCTTTAAGGCTGATTAGCTTTACGCCTTGCGTTTCGAGTTTTTTGGTTATGTTTAGCAAGTCTTTGGTCGAACGGGCAAGGCGAGAAAAATCTTTGATATAAACGGTATCGCCCTCACGAACGAAATCAAGCCATGGAAAAAAACCTGACTTCATGCCGTGAGGCAAAAAAAATCGGTGCGGGTAGTGTCACTACCCGCACCGATTTTTTTCACGATGTCGCCCGTATCGCTTTGCAGAAGACTTCGAGGGTTTGTTTTAGTTCGTCCGGTGTTAGAAAAGTTGGGGCGAAGCGGAGGTTTGTGTCGGCGGGGTCTTTG
>WRHA01000024.1 GCA_009783395.1 Defluviitaleaceae bacterium | reverse complement strand
TGCCCGTTCTGAAATCCCATATGCTTTTCCAGCAAACAGGCGCGGTAAAAGGCTACATGGGCGTTGTGTCCGACCGCCTTACACAGCGGCGTTCGCATAACAGCGTCGGCACAGGCGGAATGGGAACGTTGATGGTCTACACACGAATGCCTGTGCTTAATATCATGGACATGATTTGGGTCGGGCCGGACAGAGGTCCCGCAAGCAGCTACATCTCCGCGGTTGAGGTGAACATGATTGCCGCATCAACAGACCCTGTTGCGCTGGACGTTTGGACAACCGTTCACGTTCTGATTCCCGAAGCGGAGCAAATCCCCGGAGGTCGCGCCGCCGCAATGAATCCCAACCTTGACGAACCCGGCACATTTGGGCATTGGCTACGGCTTTCGCTAAACGAAATGCTTGCCGCCGGGTACAATTTCACGATGGACGAAAATGAGATGTTGGTGGTGGGACGGTAAATTTATAACGCCCCGCGTTTATGCAAAATCCATTTATCTCTGTCAAGCGGGTCTATGCCCCTTCGTGCGGCGGTTGCGCCAAGTTCGAGGGGGCATTCTTTGTAGCCGTAAAAATCGGAATTAAGCGTGCCGCGCCCGGAAGTTAACGAAGCAAACCGTACAAAATAGTCCATTGAAGACGCAACGGGAACAATCGCTTCCATTTCAACCTTGCCGCCCGTCATAACAGGATTGTCGAATTCGCCACGCATTTCAATAATATCGCCGATTAGTCTGCCAGAGAGAGTTTCGTCCGCGATAAGTTTCAGTTTAACCAGCGGCTCAAGCAGAATCGGCTCGGCATCTTCCAATGCCCTCATCACGGCGATTGGGGTTGCGAGAAAAAAATCCAGCGGGTGCGTGTGAAATTTATGGTCTTGCCCGTCGATTAGTGTGAACTTCAAATCCGTCGCTTCCCAGCCAAGCCGCCCTTGTTTCAAGGCTTCGGCGGCGGCGGTTTCAACGTGATTGCGATATTGCTTGCGCAAAACGCTTTCGCCGATTGCGCATTCGTACATATATCCGCTTCCTCGCGGCAATGGGTCGGCTTGCAATTTCACAACCGCCCAACACGGTTTCGGCATTGTGTATCGCTCCAAACCAACGCCGCGCCGCGAAATCGTTTCCTTATAAATGACCGAAGGCGGCGAAAATGTAACCGCAAGCCCGTATCGTTCCGCGAATAAATATTCCAAAATTTCGATTTGAATTTTGCCCATAACGCGGATTACAAGCTCACGCAAGTCGGCATTCCAAGTGAAGTCCATAAGCGGGTCTTCGTCGGATAATTCGGATACGGCTTGCAATAACTCGCGTTCTTTTCCCTCCGCGCCGAAAATTTTCACCATAAACAGCGGTTCGGATATGCGGATATTTTTTTGCTCGGACAATTGCCCAACCATATCGCCGACTTTTGCCCGCGCCAAACCACAAACGGCAGCGATTTCATTCCCGCGAATTACGCCCGTATCTTCGCGTTTCGCGCCGGAAACCTTGTGGATTTGCGTGATTTTTTCGGCGAATTGTTCCGCTTCACCGTGGGATGGGCGAAAAATATTTACTGCGTCGCGATTTTTAAGCGTGCCTTCAAACAGTCGAATATGCGCGATTTTTCCCAATGCCTTGTCATGTTCGATTTTGTAGACCGTCCCAACCGGCGCGCCTTCGGGTATAAGCGGTTTGGACGGCAAAAAAGCCTTGATAACATGGGTCAAGGCTTCAATTCCGACAGACATAGCCGCCGCGCCGTAAACAAGCGGAACGGCAAGACATTCCCGTGTTTGCCGTGCCAACGCGGTTTTTATTTCCTGCGGGGATAATTTTTCGTTTTGCAAATATTTTTCGGCAAGGGCAGAATCGTTCTCGCATAATTCCAAAATGCAGTCGTCTGAAATGTCGCAGTTTTCCACGGAAACTTCCGCGCTTCCCGCGTTTATGCAATGATTTACGGGAATGATTGCGGACGAAAATTCCTTTTGCAACGCCGTAAGCACCGCTTCCGGCTCACAACCCATGCGGTCGATTTTATTCAAAAAAATAATCGTGGGGAGGTTTATTTCGCGCAGCGCACGCCACAGCCGTTCCGTTTGCGATTGAATCCCCTCCGCCGCGGATACAACCAGCACTGCGCCGTCCAAAACCGCAAGGGTTCGCTCCACTTCGCCGGAAAAATCCATATGCCCCGGAGTGTCAATCATGCGAATTTGCACATCGCCCGCGTCAATTTCCACGGAGGCGGAAGTCACAGAAATTCCGCGCTCGCGCTCAATGGCAAGAAAATCCGTTTGCGTGTCGCCTTTGTCAACGGAACCGAGCGTCCGCAACTTCCCCGAATGAAACAGCATTTGCTCGACGGTTGTTGTTTTTCCCGCGTCCACATGGGCAAGCAAACCCAAATTTATTATTTGCATTGCACACCTCTCAAATTTCAAGCAAGCTCATCTGTACACGTTCTCCCTCGCATGGAGTTACGTCCACGTTAAAATCTCTTTTAACTTCAAAGATACCGCATTATGCTATAATTGCCTTGATTTATCAATTCCGAAGGGGAAAACCTCATGCTCAAACTTGAAGCATTGCACCACTGCGGCATAATGACAAATTATGAATGCACCGCGGCTTGCCGACA
>WRHA01000023.1 GCA_009783395.1 Defluviitaleaceae bacterium | reverse complement strand
TTGTCACGCACATCACCTAAACTATCAGAATCGTTGTATCGGGTTCAAGTTGGGCTTTTAGCCGTGTTCTCACTTCATTTACAACACGCTCAATATCATCTTCATTTGAAATGCGTGTTGCTCCGACAATGAGGGATTTAACAGAAACGCACTTTGATTTGGGATCGGGAACACAATCCGGTTTAACGTTATTCTTTTCGGCTTCAATTCGAGCAAGCCGTGTTTCTTCGTCAATGAAACTCTGCACAAACCGCTGTTTCATGCGGTCGCTTTCGGTTTTCATGGCGATTGCTTCATATATATTGTTGGCGCGGTCTAATCTTTGCAACAATGCCTTGTAATCCGAACGTACCTTGTTTTCAAATTCGGCTTGCCGTTCTTTTAAGTCGCGACGTTTCAAATCCGCAAGGGTTACATCTTGGTCTGCTTCAATGTCGGCGCGAATGGGAACGCACTCGTCCTCTAACAGCTTGCCGAAGCGTGTGCGGAATTGTTCTACCAAATCGGGCAGTCTGTGAATCTCCGAATACGGCGAAGTGAGCATCGTGATTTTTTCAATTTCGCCAATCAAGCGGATTGTTTCCTCGTCAAGCACATAGGAGCGGTTGCCCTCGTAAATGTCAATCATTTTCAGCGCGTTATCAAAATGCGCCCGCTGATTTTTGAAAAATTTTTTAACGTCTTGCACATCTTCCGAATAATCTTCAAGGGCTTCACGGTTGACATGAAGAAACTCGTAGAATGATTTTGTGTCTTTGAACCGTTCAAGCTGTTCCAGTAGCTTTTTGCCGTCTTTTAAGACTTGTTCGCCGGGGTAACGCTTTGTGTATTCGTGAAGCAAATCCTTTATGCTGTCATCACTACCGTTTAATTCGTTAGCGGCAAACTCTTTTAGACGCGCCATTATGCCGTCCTCGTCACTTGGAATATCTGTACGCCCGAAAACTTCTGCGGCAATATCCTTTGCATTGTTAATCAGTGCGTGGCTAACAAGGTCGCGCCATTTCACCACAAGGCGGTCGAGGTATTCCTTCTTCGTGATGTAATCGAGAATACGCAAATCGCCCAATGAAATATTTTCGCCGCTTAATTCCAAGCGGATTTTTTGATTCTTGAAAATCGTCAGCAAAATTCCCGCAATGTCGAGCGACAACCAACCGTAAGGCATTTTGCCGAATTGGTCGTAGATACTACGAAGGGTCACGGATTTATTTATGCGATTGCTTTTTTCGATTACGTCTGTCATGTCCGTAATTGCAAGGTGGTTTACATCTGTGACTGCGGAAGCATCTAATTCAATTTGCCTGTTATCTTTCGCGGCAATCAGTTCGCGCAAACTTTCAACGGAAAGAAACGGCTTCACGATATAGGATTGCTTGTGATAAAGCTGTTCAATCAGCATATTAAAGCCGTCATTTATGCGCTGGCGCGGGGCTTTCTCCCGAATGTCAAGTTTAAGGCTGTTTACATAAATGCCCGCTTTTTTCAACGCTTCGATAATCAAATTCTTGCATCGGGCGATGCGTTGTTGCATTTCGCGGTTTTTGGTGGTCTTGATGTCCTCAACGGCATCGGTTGCGGTTTTGCCTGTGTTTTTCCGTAAAAAGGCTTCAATTTGTAATGCTTGTTCCATTTCTTCAAGAAACTCCGTATCGTTTTGGGGCAACGCGACAATCACGTTGTTTTTGCCCATTGTCATAACTTTTATTGCAGATTCTGTAATCGCGCCGTTTGCGTAATATGGCGTAAGCACATGAAGGGAAATTTCGTCTTTTTGGTTGCCGATTAGCCTATCGTCAATGATTGTGTTGAACCCGAAATCGTACCGCTCGTTGTGGCGATATTTTTTCTCCACGTCAAAGAGCGCGGCGAAAATTTCTTTTCCCACGCCGTCAATCAGCGCAGAGGGGTCTATGTGAATTTCTTTAATTTCGCGGTTGATGTCCTGCTCCTCGTTGGTAAGAAAAATGTATTGGTCGCCATGCTTGATAATCAGCCGCTCGACTTCCAATCGGCGCAGGGAAACTTCAAGGCGTTTCGCCGTCAAAATTCTGTCCTCGTCAATGTTGGTGAGCATAAGCGTTGTGATGTTTTCAAAATTCGCGGGCATGGAATTACTGATGTATTTCACCATAAACAGGATTTTCAAGACGATTAAATCATCGGGAGTTAGCACGTTTCCAATTCCCGCGCTTTCTTCGGCGTACAAAATTACCCTTCTAATGTTGTGGTCTAGGAAGGTTTCGATTGTGCGATAAAATGCGTCAAAGGGGATTATCGCGCCGTCCTCGCTGTTCATAAATTCGATTGCAGCTTCTTGAAATGCGTTCAAAAGTGAGCGTTCGCCCTCGGATAAATGCTTGCCGGATGCGCCGTGGGTGCGTATTCCGTTGAAAACTTCTTGCAATAATTTGAACTGATAGGGGATAAAGGGGTAGACTTCCGCGAAATCCTCTGCGGAATCGTAAAGTCGTTTTTCGGGGGTTTCAGCAGAAAAGTTAATCAAATTTTTCAGAATGGTAGCCCTTTCTTCATATAGTAATTGCAACTTGTCCGTTGCGGCTTCGCGTTTATCAAGCAATCTTTTTTTAATAACCTCGTCTACGTTCTGCGAAGAAAGCGG
>WRHA01000022.1 GCA_009783395.1 Defluviitaleaceae bacterium | reverse complement strand
CCGCTGGCAAATGCGTCACTTGTGCTTGTCATGCTTGTATCAAACATCATCATTGAGCGGGCAAAATTACAAATCGACTCAAACAAGCCCACTCTTTCTTTCGCACAGCACCGCATTTACCGCCGCAGAATGGGTCACGCTCTCGGGCTTATGACACTTGGGTTTGTGATCGTGATTACACCCTTGATTATACCGATGGTTTACCCCGACGCGGAATGGACGACGGCTTTAATGCGGACTGCGGCGCCGATTGTTTTTGTTTTTTCGCTTGTCATGTGTTTGCCGCCGGTTCTCGCCTATGTTTTTAGCGGACAGGGTGGTTGCAAAATCAAAATAGATTTGCCGGATGAAGGGGCCTCGTTGGGCGAAGTCTCCGCTTCCTCCGCGCCGAAAATCGCCGGACGCGGCGACGACAAATACTGGATTTGGGGAATGTTTTACTGCAACCCCGACGACCCTGCCCTCTTTATCGAAGACCGCTTCGGAAGCAACATCAGCCTGAACTACTCACGACTTTCAGCTAAGATTTTTGTGGGGGTTACGGCGGTTGTACTTGTTGGTACGTATGTATGGGCAACCGTGATGTTACTTGCCGCTTAGACTGCTCCGGACTGCTCTGGACAACCTCCAATATCCAAAAACACGCACTTGACAATTTGTCGTAACTGTTATATTGTCACGTGGCGCATCAGTTTTTTTTACGCCGAAGGGAGGGAAGTCTAATGTCAGAGGTTGTAATAAAAGACAATGAAAGCCTGGACAACGCGCTTCGGCGTTTTAAACGCAATTGCCAAAAGGCCGGAATTATGGGTGAAATACGCAAACGTGAACACTACGATAAACCCAGTGTAAAAAAGAAGAAAAAATCGGAAGCCGCCAGAAAAAGAAAATTCTAAGCACGCCAAGCGTGCAATGGGCACCGTGGACATGTATCCGTTGCGAAATGTTCGTCTCGAAGGGTGCGGGCAAAGAACGCCCGCCATTGCCGGATACAGTTTATCGGGTTATAAAAAAACCGCAGATGCGAAATCTGCGGTTTTTATTTTGACCCGGTATTCCTCTTTGAAAAATACTTCCCCAATAGGCGACCTCTAAAAAGGACACCCGAAACCCCATCCGGCTTCGAGACGAACACTTCGCAACGAATACATATCCACGGTGTCCATTGCACGCTTGGCGTGCTTGGCGTGCTATTCTTTCATGCCGCCGAGTGCTACGCCTGAAATTATATATTTCGATAAGATGAAGTAAACAATGAACAGCGGCAAAATGGTCATGGCAAGCCCGAGATACTGCGCACCCAAAACGGTGTCATAAATATCGCCCTGTAGAAGCTGAACCATAACGGGCATCGTGCGATTGTCGCCGCGAAGAATAATCATCGGGAGGAGCAGGTTGTTCCAGCTCCCGACGAAAACGAAAATGGCTTGGGTCGCGAGTGCGGGTACCATAAGCGGTAGCACAATGCGGTTGAAGGTGTACAGCTCGCCCGCACCGTCAATCCGTGAAGACTCGACGATTTCCATCGGAAGCGTGGCAAGCAGGTACTGCCGCATGAAAAACACAATCGCAGGCGAAGCGATCGCCGGCAAAATAAGCGGCACAAAGCTGTTTGATGAAATGGTTATCGGCAAAGTGTCGTTCGTCCAGTTCACAAATTGGTGGATAAACTGGAAGAAACCGATAATGTTTAGCTGTGCAGGAACCATTAGCATAAACAGAATAAACGCGAACAATGCGTTTCTAAGCTTCCATTTGTATGCCACATTTGCATATGCCGTCAACGACGAGAAATAAACCGCCAAAACCGTCACACCAACGGAAACGATGAGTGAGTTTCTAAAACCGCGCCACGGGTCAAACGCCCGTCCACCCATTCGTACATACTCGGAAAGCGGATAAAACACGTAATTTCCGGCTTCGTCGACTACAGGCACTCCATTCTCATACATGCGCTCATTGCTTAGAATATAGTTGCCGTCCTCGTCCAAAACAGCCCTGTTTACATATCCCATCATATGCCTGTAGTTGTTCATCAAATCCGTGCCGGGAATGAAGGAAAATGCATTCCGCCGAATTTCCGGAGTGCTTCGCGTTGAATTTACAAACATGATGGCAAAGGGCAAGATGCTCAAAGCAGTCAAACTGATACATAAAATATAGATAAGCACCTTTGAAATTCCGAGTGCTACATTTGAATTTTTCATTTCGCCGCCAGCCTCCTTTCCGCACGTTCACGCATTTTGCGCTCTTTCCTTTCGCGGGCGACATCCTTGTCGCGCAGCACATAGAACAGCCCGGAAGAAATTATGACGATGAAGGCAAACATAATCATACTTGCCGCCGCCGCACGATTATAGCGTTCCGCGCCCTCGAAGGCTTGTTGGAAAATAAACAGCGAGGTCGTAAGGGTTGTGTTGCGCGGTTCGCCGTCTTCAAACAAGCGCGGAATGTCAAACATCTGCATACCGCCGACGAAGCTCGTAACAAGTGTGAAAAGCAAAATCGTCCGAAGCGAAGGCAGTGTGATATAGAAGAAGGATTTTGTATGGCTCGCCCCGTCAATCGCCGCCGCTTCAAAAAGCGTCGGGCTTATTCCCATGATACCGGCCACAAGAATAA
>WRHA01000021.1 GCA_009783395.1 Defluviitaleaceae bacterium | reverse complement strand
CCGCCACTCCCGGGCGGTCGGGAAGCCCCGTTACGCTTACTCTTGCCACGTTTCTGTCGATTGCAATGCCGCTTACAGATAATTGTTCCACACCTGCATCCTCCTTAATTAACGTACCCGGCGAGTCGTTCATGCTTGAACGAAGCACCAAATTTACATCGAATCGTTTTGCCATTTCGACGGCGCGGTTATGTAGCACGCCCGCGCCGGACGCGGCAAGCTCAAGCATATCGTCATAGCTTATAATGTCCAGTTTTTTCGCCGTCGGTACAATGCGCGGGTCGGCGGTGTATATGCCGTCGACGTCGGTGTAGATTTCGCAAAGCTCCGCTTCAAGCACGGCCGCCAGCGCGACAGCCGTTGTGTCGGACGCGCCGCGCCCAAGCGTTGTCATATTTCCGTGGCGGTTTATGCCCTGAAAACCCGCGACAACAACGATGTTTCCCTTATCAATTTCCTGTTTAAGTCGCTCTGTGCGGATTCTTTTTATTTGTGCATTAAAATGAACCGACGTGGCCTCGATGCCGATTTGCGCCGCGTTAAGCGAAACCGCAGGATGCCCGAGGCTTTGCAATGCCATCGCCATTAGCGCGGCGGATTGCTGTTCACCGGTTACGAGAAGCATGTCGAGTTCGCGGCGATTGGGTTCGTCGCTGATGCCGAGTGCTTTTTCCAATAATTTATCCGTCGTATGCCCCTGGGCAGAAACAACGACAACAACGCTTTTTCCTGCGTTTTTCGCCTTAACTGCTATGTTTGCCACGTGCATAACGCGCTCGGCGTTTGCAACAGACGTGCCACCGAATTTTTGCACAATTATATTTGCCATTTTCAAAATCCCTTCAAAAATAAGAAAAACCACGGAAAAAATTTATCATAGTTTTGAAAGTTGTGCAACGGATGTCAAAACGACAGCAAAACCACAACTGCGTAGATGCATACCACGCCGACCAAAGCGGCGGCGTTAAATAACATGCCCATGTGTTTGCCGATGCTGTCGAGGAGGGTGATTAGGCGTTTGTCGGCGATTGGTGCAAGGAAGGCCGCGACGCCGCGATACACCAGTGACATGGTGAAAATTTTTATAAGCGGTGATGCGACTGCGAGGCAGAGGATTAGTACGAGTGCGACTAAGACGCCGCTTCGGGCGGCTTGTGAGAAATGTACGACGGTGTCGACCGCGGCGGTAAATGCATCGCCGACAACAGGCACGGCTCCTGCGACACTGCGCGATGTGCGAATTGCGGCGTTTGAGAGGATCGGTGCGGAAATTCTTTGGAGGGTTAGCGAAAATGCAAAAGTGGCCAAAATGCCTTTGAGCGACCAGCTTGCGATTTTACGAAGGAATTCCGCCGGTTTTTCGAGTTTGTTGCCATCGGGCGAAAGTTGCCCGATTATGTCAAGTGCGGCACAGATTAGCACGAGTGGTACAAAAATATGTGAAATAAACCAACTTATTGCTTGCAGACCCATAAAAAGTAGGGGGTTTAGGCTGGCCGCGCCTGTGAAGTTTCCCCCCATTGCCATCAGTCCGAACATAAGCGGGATTGCCGCTTGCATAATCGAGTCGGTTAGCGAAACAAGCCCCGTAAGGATTTCCACGGCGATATAAAACGATGCAATTGCGGGCAAAACTGCCATTAAATATGTTACATAGAATCCTGTTTCACCTGAAGATTTTGAGCGAAAAGTTTCGGTTAAAACGCTCATTAACGCGCCTAAAATCGCAATAATTATCAGCTGACGGATCAGACCGCCATGTGCCAAGAATTCCGCAAAAATTATTTCGGTGACTGCGGAAAAGATGCCGCCCAATGAAAGGTCGAGTTGCCCGGAAATTGCGTCGCTGACGAGATCGGCAAAAGTCGGCATTCCCGGTCTGTCCAAAATGCCGATTTCGTATCTGTCCAGACCGATCGCACCGAGTATTTCCTCTTGTAAGCCGTCGTGCAAATCGGCATTCAAATCGGCGTTCATGGCAGAAGCCCTGTTACGACCCGCACAATATCGACTAAAACCGGCATGGCCAGTACCAGTATTATTAGCCGTCCCGCCAGGTCGATTTTTGCGGCAATCGCGCTTTCGCCCGCGTCGGTTGCGACGCTTCCGCCGATTTCAACGATGTATGCAACTCCGATTACGCGAAGCGCAAGGGAAACATACGCCCCAAGCCCGTCCGCCATATCCCCCAAATGACGCACAAATCCAATCGCTTCCGCAAGCATCGGCAGAACCATCAAAAAAATTATCAAACCCGTCGCAAGGGATGTTAAAAGTGCGAGCGCGGGATTGTAATTTTTCAATAAAACGGCAAGCATCACGCCGATAACGCCGACTATAACGACCTGAAAGACACTCATTTTTTTTTACCTACAATTCGAACATTTCGCGCAAATGTGTAAACAAATCCGCAATATGCCCGACAATCCAAAACAGCACAAGTACAATGCCCGCGATCGTTACCATCGTGGCCTGTTCGTCGCGCCCGCCGTTTTTTAGGACCTGGTTCAGCACCGTAACCAAAATTCCAACTGCCGCGATTTGAAAAAGTAAAGAAATATCCATACCCGCGCTCCTTCATCATAATGTACGCTTGGCGTGCTACCAGAGTATAACTGTCA
>WRHA01000020.1 GCA_009783395.1 Defluviitaleaceae bacterium | reverse complement strand
CGTAATATTCAGAAATAGAAACGGAAAAAATCAACCGTGCCGTAAAAATTTAACAAAAACCCAAATATGGCGGGTGCGAGATTCTTTATTGCATTGTTTCCCGAAAATTTTTTGAGCAAAAACAGTAGCGCGAGAAATACCGCAGGCAGTACGTCGACGGTATATCGTGCGCCGAACTGATGCCCGCCAAGGGTGCGGTGGAATGAGAACAGGACTATATGTGCGAGAATCAGCAGCGGGAAAACCCACGTAATCGGGATTTTCGTAGTATCAGTCGGTTCGCGCCGTACGGCATTTATGAGCAAGTAAACTGCGTAACACGCCACAATCGGCGATGCAACCCAGAAGGCAAATGCGCCGAATTGCGGCGTGTCGAGGATATTAAAGTTGAAAAACAGGCTCTGCAAATTTTCGGGGATGCGTCCGATGTAGAATTGTCCGTGCGGGTCGGCGGTAAATTCGGGGAGAAAATTGTGGCCGAATTCAAAAATATTGCCGAAGCGTGCGTAGTTTAGCCACATGAAAAATGAGCCGAGAGCGATTGCGGGCGTCGCGCCGAGCAAAATATTTTTCGCGGCGAGGAAAATATTTTGCTCCGTTTGCACCTCGCGCATATAAATCATCCACAACACAGCAGGCAAATAAACCGCGTTAAACGGGCGACATCCCATCGCCGCACACATTGCGAATAGAGAAATGAGCGTGTGCCACCGAGTTTTTGTCAGGGCGAAATAAAATGCCGCAAGCGTAAGCATAAATGCCATATTTTGCGCAATGTACCACACGCCGCCCCAAAGCGAGATGTGCAAATAGTTTGTCCCCAAAACAAGAAACAGGGCGAAAAAAGCGGACTGCGCCTCCTTTTGAAGAAGTAAAAACGCAAGTCGATACGCAAAAAACAGCGACGCAAACGCGACCGCAAGCGCGATGGCATGGTCGGGGGTTTGCGCGCCAAAAATTGCGACAAGGGGCAACATTACAATCGACGGAAATGGCGGAAAGCTGATAAAATATCGCCCCTCAAACACAGCGATCTCCAGCCAAGAAACATTGTCCACATCAAGCCGCCCCTCAAGCCAATGCGCCGCCTGACGCGAATACGAATTGAAATGATTTATCGCAAGCGGACCAAAATCGCCGGAAAAATGATATATCGCACCATAAACCGTCGCCGCAACCGCAAAAATTACTACATACGGAACAAATTTTTTCATAAAATCCCCCTCGGTTTCTACCGGTCTGTCAAAAATACCAAATGCCCGAACTTCTTTCAAGAATCGCCACGGATAATCATGCGAATAATCATGCGCGTCTGTGCCGAATTGACTTCCAAAATCCGCGAAGCTATAATTATTCGACCAGAAGAAATCTCGAAGGGGCTATGCAAAATGCAGTCAATAATCAAGCGCGACAACGTCGAAGTGCCTTTTGATACGGGGAAAATTGCGGCATGTATCGATAAAGCATTTGAAGCAACCGGCGGATACCAAGGCGACGGAAAGCGCGTTTCCTTCGAGCTTACACTAAGTGTTCTGAAAAAATTGGAGGAACAATTTGCGGACAAGCCGTGTACCGTCGAGTGCGTGCAGGACTTGGTTGAAACTGTTCTGATTGAAGGCGGGCATACGAAGGTTGCGCGGGCGTACATTTTGTACAGGCAGAAGCGAACGGCGATTCGCGAGGCGCGAAGCGAACTTATGGACGCAGTGGCGGAAATCGTGCGGGAAACAAATCGCGAAAATGCCAACGTAGGAAACAGCCCGTCGGCAAAAGTGCTGCAAATTTCCGAGGCGGCGTCGAAGGCGTTTTATTTGAATCGCGTGCTTCCCGCAGAAGAACGTGCCGCACATATCGACGGAGATATATACATACAGGATTTGTCTTGGTACGGAAAAACCCTTACGTGCCTGCAAATCCCATTGGGGCGGCTGTTGAAGAACGGATTTTCGAACGGCCACGGCTCAATTCGTTCGCCGCGAAGCATTCGTTCCGCGTCCGCGCTTGCGGCTATTATTTTGCAGAGCAACCAAAATGATATGCATGGCGGGCAAAGCTACGCCTTTTTCGACAGAGACATGGCAGCATATGTCGACCTCGAATATGCGCGTCAGGAAAAGAATTTGCGCGAGAATTTGGCCGCGCTCGGCGCAACCGCAAGCGACGAAGAAATAATGGATTTGGTGGACAAAAACACCCGAAACGAAACGTATCAGGCAATGGAAGCCTTCATATATAATCTAAACACAATGCACTCCCGTGCGGGTGCGCAGGTTCCGTTTTCAAGCATAAACTTGGGGACGGACACTTCACGTGCGGGCCGGATGGTTACGGAGTGCTTTTTGCGTGCGTATGAACGCGGCTTGGGCAAGGGCGAAACGCCGATCTTTCCAAATTTGATTTTCAAGCTTAAATACGGCATAAATTTCGACGAGGGCGACCCAAATTACGATTTGTTTCATCTCGCGATGCAGGTTGCGTGCAAGCGGCTTTTCCCGACGTTTTCCTTTATGGATGCGTCGTTTAACGCACAGTTTACCGAAGAGGAAGTCGGATACATGGGCTGCCGCACACGCGTAATCGCGAATGAAAACGGCGAAGCCGTAACCGACGG
>WRHA01000019.1 GCA_009783395.1 Defluviitaleaceae bacterium | reverse complement strand
GGATTGTAAAATACATGGTAGAAAACAGCTTGGGGCGTTTGTGGTTGGAACGCCACCCGAACGAAAAATTACGCGCCGAATGGAAATACTACATTGAAGAAGCCGAACAAGAGCCGGAAGTAGCGGCACGGCTTGCAGAAATGCGCGGCGCAAGCCCCATAAACAGCCCCAAGGAAATCCGCGTAATTGACCCCTGCATGGGAAGCGGCCACGTTTTGGTTTACGCCTTTGACGTGCTTTATCAGATTTACGAAGCCGAGGGCTTCCATGTGCGCGAAATTCCTGACTTGATTTTAACGCACAATTTGTACGGCTTGGATATTGATGACCGCGCCGGACAGCTTGCCTATTTCGCGCTGATGATGAAGGCTCGTAGCGCAAACCGCCGTTTTTTTCGTCAAGAAAACGTACCGCAACCAATGGTACATTCCGCAGACGGCGACCCCGAAATTTCCGAGTACGGCTCATTGGTGAAGGTGTCTAATGAAGAAATTGGCGAACGTCCCACCATGCCCGAAGAATTACACATAGACAGCATGAGCGAAATAATCAACCACGAACGAGAAGTGCTTGGTTGGAATTATCGCCGGCTTTTGGCGCAGAAGTATGATGTTGTGGTTACTAATCCGCCGTATATGGGTAGCGGTGGCATGGGGGCGAATTTAGTTGAATTTGTTAAGAAAAATTATGCCGACACCAAAAGCGATTTGGGAATATCTTTTATAGACCGCGGCTTTAATTTCATAAAAAAACATGGTTACTTGTCTATGATTACAATGAACTCTTTTATGTTTTTGACCTCATATGAAAAATTCCGTAAAGACTTAATCGAAAATAAAAATTTCATAAACATGGCACACTTGGGCGCAAAGGCGTTTGAAGAAATAGGCGGAGAAGTTGTACAAACAACAGCATTTGTAATGCAAGCAATAAGCATGAACAATTATTTGGGCACTTATTCCAGATTGGTTGATTATGCAGGGCAGGGAATTAAAGAAGAAGCGTTTTTGCGTGGTGATTGTAATTTCGTTGCAAAAAAAGAGGGCTTTGAAAATATCCCCGGCTACCCCATTGTTTATTGGGCTACAAAAAATTTGATAGATTCTTTTGCAAACAGCAAAACACTTAAAAAACTTGGCAGGGTAACGCTTGGTATGCGAACAGGGGACAATGAGAGGTTTTTAAGGTTATGGCATGAAGTAAACTATACGTTATTTTATGGGGAAGCGACTTCGGCGCACGCGGCGTTAAATTCTCGTGCAAAATGGTTTCCGTACAACAAGGGCGGCGAATACCGCAAATGGTATGGAAACACTGAATCTATTGTAAATTGGCATAATGACGGCGAGGAAATTAAGGAAAATACACGAAAAGCATATCCGCAATTAGGCGACAACTTGGGTTGGAAAATTACAAGTGAAGATAAATATTTCACAGACGGCATTGCATGGTCACGAATTAGCAGTACAAATTTCGGGGTTCGATTGTGTCAAAGCAATCTTATTTTTGACACTAACGCACCTATGTTTTTTCCAAATGAAATTGAATGGTTACAGTACATTGCGGGGTTTATGTGCTGTAAAATTGCAGGGAATATACTCAGGATTCTTAATCCGACATTAACATTTCAAGTAGTAGACGTTGGCAACTTGCCAATTATTCTATCCGATGCACATAAACAGGCAGTTGAGGCACTCGCTTCAAATTCTTTTGATATTTCAAAAACGGAATGGGATACATTTGAAACAAGTTGGGATTTCCAAAAGCACCCGTTAATACCGTCACAGAAAGAAGGTGAATGATAATGCCAATAATATTATCAAAAGATGCCGCAAAATCGTTATCGCGAATAAATGAACCTGATTATTCACGAATAAAAACGGCAATTGCAAAAATACCTGCGGGAAATATAAAACGATTGGTAAATGCTTCATCTTCATATCGTTTACGGGTAGGCAATTGGCGTATACTATTTGACATGAGAAATGTAATTTCAATAAACGAAATCTTGCCGAGAGGTTCGGCATACAAAAACTGAAAGGGGTCTTATCATGACTATTGAAAGACAAAAATTGCACGATATGTTGGAGATTGTGGAAGAAAATGAACTTCTTCCTTTGTATTACTTGCTGTGCAAGTTTATCCCTGCCGATGTTGCAACAGTTGAAGAAATTGAGGCAATCCAACGCGGACGAGAGCAAATTGCGCGCGGTGAGTTTGTTCCCTTTGATGAGTTGCCTTGAAAATGAAAGGTGTGTTTTTCATGAAACCAAACCCCTTATCCGACCCGCGCATAAGCGCGATTTCACAAAAAGTAGTAAAAGCCGCACAAGACACATTGGGTGACAAATTAGAAAAGGTAATCCTTTTCGGTTCATATGCCCGCGGCGATTATGACGAAGAATCCGATGTAGATTTGTTTGTTTTGGCAGATGTGCCAAATGAAGATACTTCCGAATGGAGAAGAAATATTCGCAAATGTATACCAAATTTGTGGGATGAACACGACTTGCTTGTATGTGTTCATGTAACAAGCAAGTCTATTTTCGACCGCTTTTTTCATGTAATGCCCTATTATCAAAATGTCGTAAACGAAGGGGTTGAATTGT
>WRHA01000018.1 GCA_009783395.1 Defluviitaleaceae bacterium | reverse complement strand
CCGCAAGCGACAGGGTTATAATGGCGGTTCACACATATTCGCCATTCAACTGGGCGCACAACGGGCAGGGCGAATATGGCGGGGCCGATGAAATTCGCCCGCACTTGGAGCGCGTCGCAGGCCATGCCGAGGATTTGGGCGTTTCCGTTATGCTTACCGAGTGGGGTTCGATCAATAATGGCGAAGAGGGCAACCTCGAACAGCGTGAGCAACACGCCTATGATTATGTTCGAATTGCACGCGAGCTTGGAATGGCGACATTTTGGTGGGACAACAACGCATTCGGTGCAGGCAGTCACGGTTTTGGGCTTTTTAACAGAGCCACCCGAGAAGTTATTTTGCCGACAATCATTGAAGCGATTGTACAAGCGCATGAATAATGACCCACTCGCGGATATCCGCCACTACAGCCCTACGATGACCATTTCGCAGGTGCTTAAATTTTGCGAGAAAAAGGGCGTTCAAATCACCCGCGCAATGATACAAAACTATATTCGCGCAGGGGTTTTGCCGCCGCCGGTTAATAAGCGGCTTTATACACACAAGCATTTGGCGGCACTTGTAACCATCGACCGCCTGAAAACCGTGTTTGAAGTTTCGCAAATTAGAGCGGAGCTTGAGCCGTTTTTGGACGCGGAGGGCCTGCCGCTTGAAATTTATTTTGAACTTATGCAAAATGCCAAATCTTTAACCGCTGAATTAAAAAACTGCGACGCGTTGCAAATTATGGCGTGCGCCTCCGAGCTGAAAAGGAATGTAAACTAAAACGTAAACTAATTTGAAGGGGATGGTTTTTATGAAAGTTTTGGTGCAGAAGAATTATGAGGAATTGAGCAAAAAAGCGGCGGAAATTATCAAGGCACAGCTTGCCGAAAAGCCCGATTCGGTTTTCGGCCTTGCGACGGGCGGCACACCGGGCGGCACATACGAAGAGATTATTCGGATGTATAAGGCGGGGGAAGTTGATTTTTCGCGCGCCACAGCGTTTAACTTGGACGAATATTATCCGATTAAAAAAACCAGCGACCAAAGTTATTATTATTTCATGCAGAAAAATTTGTTCGACCATGTGAATTTTGCAAAAACATTCATCCCCAACGGCGAGGCGGCGGATGCGGCAACCGAGTGCGCCGCATATGACGAAAAAATCGCCGCGCATGGAGGCATCGATTTGCAGATTTTGGGCATCGGAGGCAATGGGCATATCGGCTTTAACGAGCCCGGCGACGAATTTATTGCGGCGACGCATCACACCCCTCTCGACGAATCCACGATAAAGGCAAACGCACGATTCTTCGCCGATGTAAGCGAAGTGCCGCGCCACTCGCTTACGATGGGTATTGGCACAATTATGCAGGCAAAAAAAATCATCCTGCTTGCAAGCGGCGCGGGCAAGGCTGATATAATCCAAAAAACCGTGCGCGGTGCAATTACGCCGCAGGTGCCGGCGTCGGTGCTTCAGCTTCACCCAAATGTAACGATTATCGCGGACACAGAGGCGGGAAAACTCGTGTAGCCGGAGGTCTCGCTGATGCGAATGTACGATTTAATCAATAAAAAAAAGCGCGGAGGCGCGCTTACAGACGATGAAATTTTTTTTGCGACGGACGGATTTACACGCGGAGAAATCCCGGATTATCAGATGTCCGCGCTTTTGATGGCGATTTATTTTATGGGAATGGAAACGCGGGAAACGGCGGCACTTACGAGGGCTATGGTTGGCACGTCGCCCGTGGTGAAGGCAAACACCGTCGACAAGCATTCCACCGGCGGCGTCGGCGATAAAACGACGCTTGCCGTTGTGCCGATTGTTGCGGCGTGCGGTGTTCCCGTTACGAAAATGAGCGGACGCGGGCTGGGGCATACCGGCGGAACGATTGATAAACTCGAGGCGATTCCCGGGTTTCGCACGACTTTTTCTGCCTCGGAGTTGGATGGCATTGTGCAAAAACACGGGCTGTGCATCGCGGGGCAATCCTCCGACCTCGCTCCCGCCGACAAAAAAATTTACGCCTTGCGCGACGCAACCGCAACGGTTGACAGCATCCCGCTAATCGCCGCAAGCATCATGTCAAAAAAAATCGCGGCGGGCGCGGATGCGATTTTGCTGGATGTTAAAACGGGCAACGGTGCGTTTATGAAAAGCCTCGACGATGCGCGTGAGCTTGCTCGTGCGATGGTGGAAATCGGTCAAAACTGCGGGCGAAAAACCGTTGGGATAATCAGCGACATGTCTGTGCCGCTTGGTTTTGCCATCGGGAATACTTTGGAAATAGAAGAAGTAGTCGCTATGCTTAGCGGGCGTGCCAATTGTTGCGACCGCCTCAGCACTCTTTGCGAAGCACTTTCTGCGGAAATGCTGACCCTCGCAGGGAAGGGCGACCGGGAAGAATGCCTTCGCTTGGCGCGAAATGCGATTTCGAGCGGCGCGGCACTAAATAAATTTGAAGAGATGGTTGCGGCGCAAGGCGGAGACGTTTCGTTTTTGAAAAGCCCCACCCGTGCCGCGCATATTGTCCCCGTGACATCGCCTCAAGACGGCTTTATCGGCGGCTTCGACACCGAAGGCGTCGGCATTGCGGCAATGCTTCTCGGGGCGGGGCG
>WRHA01000017.1 GCA_009783395.1 Defluviitaleaceae bacterium | reverse complement strand
GTAACACCCGCCGACTCTGTTTAAAAAAATTTTTTTGGAGGAACGATTACTCATGGATGAGAAGAAACTGATTTACATCGCAGACGATGATTATTCAATTCGTGAGGCTCTTAAGGCTTTTTTGGAAAGCGCGGGATATGAAGTTTTGATTTTTGAAACAGGCGACACGCTTCTTACCGCTTTCGAAAACAAGCCGTGCGATTTGGTCGTGTTGGATGTTATGATGCCGGGTTCGAGCGGTTTTACTGTTTGCAGAGAGCTTCGTAAGTTCTCGCATGTTCCGATTATCATGCTTACCGCCCGGGATTCCGATCTTGATTATCAAACGGCGATGGATCTCGGAAGCGACGATTTTTTCACAAAGCCTGCAAGCCCAATGAGCGTTGTGGCACGAGTTAAGGCGATTTTCAGACGTATCGAATTTGAGAGGACGGCCGCAAAAGCGGAATGAGAATTTTAGGTAAAATAAACAGCATAATTCAATCGCATATAGTGATGGCGTTTTCTGCCCTTATAGTCGCGTCATTTATGCTTATTCTTTTTGTGTTTAATTTTTCCATGAATCTATACGTTAAAAACAGCGCGATATACGCGCTTAATTCCGCCCGCGCAGCGCATGAAAATATCGAAGATCCCGGTCAAGGTTTCATTGTTCGCAAAGTTGCCCGAGGGCATCGTTTCGTGGCCTATCGATATATTAAAGTTGACGAAAATTACGAACCGCTCGACCTTTTGCCGGAGTACATGGTTTTGCCTACGGATTTTTCCGACTTTGCGGAACCCGGGCTGCTTCCCTCCGACGAACACCGAATTTATGTTGTGGCTGTGCCGACCGATGTCGGAGCAGTCATCTACTACCTGAATGTTAGCAATTTGCTTAGCTTTATCTCTGTTATGAACCGTATTTTGGTGGTGTCCGTTATATTTATCTGGTTGAGTTCGACACTTATTGCAACCTTTTTAGCGGATTCATTTATGAGACCGCTTCGACTTTTGCGTGACTTTGTGCGGCAAATCGGACACGGCGATTTTACACCAAACACACACCGATTTGTAAACGAAGAATTTAATGAACTGAACCAAAGCTTGAACAGCACCGCCCTTCGTCTTGACGCATATGACAACGAACAAAAAGCCTTCTTCCAAAATGTTTCGCACGAACTTCGTACGCCGCTTACGGTAATAAAAATGTATGGCGAGGGCATCCAAAGCGGAGTTATGGACGGCAAAACGGCGGCAACAACGATTCTTGAGGCGGAAACCCGACTTGCCGGCATGGTTGATGATGTTCTGTATATTTCGCGCCTTGACAGTGTTTCCCCGCCGCCGATGGAGGAAATAAATATTCGGATTACCATCGAGGAATGCATACGTCTGCAACGTCCCGTTGCCGAAAGCCAAGGGATTGAAATGCGATACACGCTGGGTGGCGAGCCGATTTTGCTGGTATGCGCAATGAACTATATCGAACGTGCCTTGAATAACCTAATAAGCAATGCTATCCGTTACGCAAAAAAATCCGTTAGCGTCGAATGCTATGCGTATGGTTCTATTGTGACCATACGTGTTTGCGACGACGGTCCCGGCTTCGAGCCACACACTCTCCCGCATGTTTTCGAAAGATTTTATCGCGGAAAGGGCGGAATTACAGGCATCGGCTTGTCGATAGTAAAATCAATAGTCGATATGCACAAAGGCATCGCAACCGCCGAAAACGGCGAAAAAAGCGGTGCGGTTTTGACAATAAGCTTCCCGCGAAAAAAAGGATGATCATGAATGGCGATTTTATTCTCACCGAGAGAATTTGCAGATTTAAAAAAGGATTTGGTTTTGTTCAAATGCGCATTAAAAAATATGGAAACCCGCATGGATACACTGGTGCAGGAGTTTGCTCATTTGCACGAAAGCAATCCGATCGAACACGTAAAGGCCCGCGTTAAAACGCCGGAAAGCATTGCGCAAAAGTTGTATCGGCGCGGTTTTGCATTAACCGCCGAGAATGCGCGAACTCAGCTTACCGACATCGCGGGCATTCGCTGTATCTGTTCATATGCGCGTGACATCGGCACAATTGCAGACGTTTTTGTGCGGCAGCCCGATATAAAAATTTTAAAAATGCGCGATTATTTAACAAAGCCCAAAGTGTCGGGCTATCGAAGCTTTCATTTGATAGTCGAGGTTCCGATTTATTTAACCGACTCAACCGTGCATTTGCCCGTTGAGGTGCAAATCCGCACGCAAGCAATGGATTTTTGGGCATCGCTTGAACACAAGGTGCGCTATAAGTACAACGATGACATGCCCGAGTCGATTATTCGCAGCTTATGGGAATGCGCCGAGAAAATCGCCGAACTCGACAGGCAAATGTTTCAAATACAAGACATCGCAAACCTGACAAGGCAACGCAAGTAGAAGGCGACCTCTAAAAACCCTAAATTCGCATATGTCGTACTTTTTCCACTCTCAAACATCTAAATTCGCCCCATGACGTGTAATAGAAATCCACCACATAGTTGGAGGGCGAATTTAGATGTTTGAGTGGAAAAAGTATCGCTTCTCAGAAAATGGCCAAAAGCCGCCATTTTCTTGCGATG
>WRHA01000016.1 GCA_009783395.1 Defluviitaleaceae bacterium | reverse complement strand
AACATTCATTCAATCGAGCCTTTAATGTAGAATCATATCTTGTAAAACCCAGTGTTTTCGCCGTTTTTTCTTACTATCTTTATCGGCGGGTGTTTACCGAATGGTATCGCGTACGCGGCTTCAATTTCGACATCACAAACTCCACGCAGTTTGACCAAATGTTCGTCGAAGGTGGGCAAATATTCGGCACAATCGACCGCATGGTTGACAGAATTTTTAACAGGTATATTCGCCGAACAGGGCATCTCGAACCATTTTTTGCCGAATATTGCGACGGTCGAAGGGTGACTTGCCCCGGGCTGTGGCAGTGGGGAACGGTCACGCTTGCGAATCAGGGGCTTAACGCGCTTCAGATTTTGCGGCATTATTACCCGAACGATGTGCAAATTGTTGAAACCGATAATATTGGCGGAGTGGAAGAGAGTTTTCCGGGTTTTGTACTGCGTCCCGGAATGAGCGGACCGGCTATTCGCACGATGCAACTGTGGCTTAATCGCATACGTGTAAACTTTCCTGCAATTCCCGCAATTACGAATGTTTCGGGCATTTACGGCCCGCAAACAGAAGCGGCTGTTCGCGCATTTCAGCAAATCCGCGAGCTTGGCAATTTGAATGCGAACGGAGTTGTTGATCGGGCGACTTGGCATCGGATGTCGTTCACGTATTCTGCGGTAAAACGTCTTGGCGAACTTACGAGCGAGGGCATAATCATGGGCATAGGGCGCACGCCGCCAACGGAAATTATTCGTGAAGGCGCACGCGGTCGGTCGGTTCAACAGGCACAGTATTTGCTCAATTTCATCAGCGAATTCTTCCCTGCTGTGCCCGCCGTGTTGCAAAATTCCAGCTATACTCGCGACATGACAAACGCCGTGCGCGAATTCCAGCGGCGTTTTGGGCTTAATCCGGACGGCATAATCGGGCCGATTACGTGGCGCGAACTTTATCGTGTTTACTGGGGCATTCGCGATGGGGTTACACTGCCTCCGGGCAACGGAAATGTTGTGCCTCCGCTTCCGCCGGGTCAGGTTCCGCCATATCCGGGACAGTTGATTCGCGTCGGCTCCCGCGGCACAGACGTTGAGCGTGTACAGCGTTGTTTGAACGCGATGCGCATTTGCTTCCCCACAATCGGCCAACTTAATGTCGACGGCATTTTCGGACCGCTTACCCAGGCAAGCGTCATAGAGTTTCAGCGACGCTTTGGTGGCCTAAATCCTGACGGCATAGTCGGGCCGCTTACCTGGAACGCACTTATGCCTGCGTGCTACAACAATCCAATGCCCGCATACCCCGGCTTTTTAATCCGCCAAGGCGCACGCGGCGATATTGTTAGGCAGATTCAAACATGCCTGAACAATCTGATTAATTCGGGGCTTGCCGTCGATGGAATTTTCGGGCCGCTGACACACGCCGCCGTTGTAAATTATCAACGCGCAAACGGCCTTGCGCCGGATGGCATAGTCGGTCCTCTTACCTGGGCGAATTTAATGGGGCGATGCACTTGTGCGCAAATCGGCCCTAACCGAACCGCCGCCGCAGTTCATTCGGATGAAATGTTACCTGCCGCATCAATTGACACGTCCTCGCTCGGCATTGAATTTTCGCCAAACTTTGCCGCAACCGACAACTCCGCAACGGAGTTTATGGAAGAATCCGTCGGAACAATCGCGCCCGCCGGCGTCGGCGTCAACGTTGAAACCACCGCAGAAGCCGCCGAACCCGTCGCCGAATCCTCCGCCAAATCCGACGGCGACGAGCTGAAAAAGCTGCTGATTATGTATTTGCGGCGCGAATTGGGCACCGCGGACATGTGGTAGTAGGCGACATGTTCGTCTCGAAGGGTGCGAGCACGTTTCATGTGCCATTGCCGGATGCAGTTTGCCGGTCTGTAAAAACAAATCGGTGCGGGTAGTCACACTACCCGCACCGATTTTACATACGCACCGCCGCGCTTCGCGAAAACGAGTACAGCAGAACTTCGTCGACTGCTTGTTCGGAGGATTTTTCCAAAGCCTCTTTATAGATTTCAAGCTGGGTGCGGTGTTTTTTTGCCCATTCGTCAAGCTCTGTGCCGTGCGGAATGAAATCGTTTTTAAAGTCAACCAAAACGATTTTGCCCTCTTCCTCAAAGTGGCAATCGATTATGCCGTGTACCAGGATTTTTTCCTGTCCGCCATTTTCCCCGTACAACTTAGACGCTTCAAGTGCCAGTACAAACGGCACTTCGCGAAAAAGCCTGTCGCACTCGGCCGCATTTCTCATCCTCTCGCCAAGCTTCGAATTTACCAACTCCTCAATTTTCCCACAATCGACCGCCTCGGCCACATCGCTTTTCAAAAGATTTTTTGCAACCAATTCGCCCAAAAACTCCACAATTTTTTCTTGCGTTACATGTTTCTCAAAATCAATATGTTCAACAATAACATGCATCGCACTGCCTAACTGCGCCTCAGTCACACCAGCGGCACCCCTTATAAACTCCGGCGGCTCGAACGTCGGCGGCGGCTCTTCTTGAAAGCTACTATCCGGGGTGATGTCGTAGAGGCGGCGGATTTCGGAGATTGATAGTTTTGAGGGAAGACCTT
>WRHA01000015.1 GCA_009783395.1 Defluviitaleaceae bacterium | reverse complement strand
AACCCTAAATTCGCATATGTCGCTTCTCAGAAAATGGCCAAGTGCCGCCATTTTCTTGCGATGCGACACAGCTCATTAAGGGTTTTTGGAGGTCGCCTGAAACAAGCGATGTAAGAAATGCTGTGAAATGTACGCCATCCTCCTTCCGTACGAATTCGGCGAATTCGGCAGACTGCGGGAGAGAAAAATTTTCCTCCCCCACCGACGCCCGGAAAATTAAAAAAGGTGTACAGGGACGGCAGAAAACTGCCATCACCTACACACCTTAAAATTCAAACCAAACACCCACTCCGCCAAAAAACTCAACACAATGCACAAGTCGACATAACACGTTCCATTATGTGTCATTGTATCGACTATAGATATGCGCTAAACTGTGAAATGCGGTGGTGGGCTAAGCCCATGTGTGTCAGGTGATGCCTATAATCCCTGAACAAGCCGTGAGGTGTCGCCAAACATCTCACGGTCACTGCTGTTTTTTTGTTTCGAATGCAATATAGCACAATGCACAGTCCTGTGCAATAAATTTTTTAAAAATATTTTTAGGTAAGCGGAAAAAATGCCCTGTAAGCCGATTGTGGAGTGGGCTTGCGGGGCATTTTAAAAGGTACAAATTCTTAGGTGAGGAGATAGCAAACCGCACAGCGGCAGAGCATACTCCGAATTTAACCGACGAGGAAAGACGGCACCTTGCTATGGATGCCGTCGAAAGAAAACGGGAGGCCGGCGCTGAAGTAGAACTTGACGAATTTTTAAGGAGGGTTTTGTATGGTGATGACAAGAGAACGGCCGACGGAAGCTGAAGCCAACATTTTATTAGATGCACAACGAGGCTATATAAAACGCGGCAACACGGCGGTACGGTGTCCGCGTTGCGGAAAACCGCTTGAATACAGGTGCGGTGAAAGTGGCGAAACCATTTGCTGCACGGATGAGTATTGTATCGTGGTTTATTCACGCGGAATTTAATTAGATAAAACTGATTTTTATACGCTTGCGAAAGTGGGAAATCCTCTTTCGCAGGCGTTTTTTATGGATACTTTTCCTCGTCTGAAATCATTGATGCGTCCTGAAACATCTTCCAATTACACAACGCAAACGCACAAAAAAAGCACACAGAACACCGGCCCGGTAAGCCCTGTTCTGCATACTTTTTCACGTTTTTTCAATATGTTATTCCGAAATCTTACACCAAGGCCGATTTAATCTCTTCCGGTAGTGAATCCTTGTCGCAATGTACGCTAATGGTAAAGGCTACGTCGGCGGTTTTTACCAAGTCGTCGAAGCGGTGTTTTAGTTTTAGCAGGCTTTCGTTCGTTACTGCGCCGACTTCCAAAATGTTATTTATGCCGTCTACATAAATGTGCTTGATGTCGCTGTTTTGCGACAGGATTCCCAAAACGAACCCGATAAATTCTCGATAATTTGCAAGCTCTCCCTTGCCTGCATCAACGTATCGAATGTCGCGGCTTACGTCGCGGCTGTGTCGCATGTCATCGTCGATGTAAACCAGGTTGCCGTCTGTGGTTTTTGCGTTTTGATTTGCCATTTCGATTAGTTTGCGTGTTTTACCTTCGCCTTTCATTCCTGCCATAAATTGCACCATAGGAATCTCCTCCTGTGAAATGATCTTGTAATCCAATTGTAATTATATCATAATATTTTGTGACAGGGGAAATTTAACATGAAATTTTTAGCTTGCGGCAGACCCACATGTACCTAAAAAAATTAGAACTCGCGGGATTTAAATCTTTTGCGGATAGAATCGCGCTGGAGTTTGCGCCGGGGCTTAATGCGGTTGTCGGGCCGAACGGCAGCGGTAAATCAAATATTGCCGACGCGCTTCGTTGGGTTTTGGGCGAGCAAAGCGCGAAACAACTGCGCGGCGGCAAAATGGAGGACGTTATTTTCGCGGGCACAGCGCACAGAAAACCGCTGGGCTACGCGGAAATTGCCATGCGCCTCGATAATTCCGACAAGGCTTTGCCGCTCGATTTCAGCGAAATCGCGGTTACCAGGCGCGTGTATCGTTCGGGCGAGAGCGAGTATTTGCTTAACGGCGAAAACTGCCGCTTGAAGGATATTCGCGATCTTTTTATGGACACGGGCGTCGGGCGCGACGGGTATTCGATTATCGGGCAGGGGCGCATAGATGAGATTTTGTCTCTGCGTTCCGAAGAGCGTCGGCATGTTTTCGAAGAGGCCGCAGGGATAAGCAAATTTAAAGCCAGGCGTTCCGAGGCATTAAACAAACTCGAGCGCGAAAAACAAAATCGCGCCCGCGTCGACGACATTATAATGGAGCTTGAGGAACAGCTTGAGCCTCTCGAAGCGCAAGCCCGGGAAGCACGAAAATTCCTCGAACTGCGCGACGAATACAAAAGCATTCACATAAATATTTTCCTCGAGGACATTTATAAAATTAACGCGGACTTGGCGCAAACCGAGCGCGCACTTGTTGAAATTTCGGCGCAATCCGGCGACGGTAAGCGACTGCTTTCCGAGGCGCGTACAGCGGCGGAACGCCTAAAAGCCCGCGCCGCCGATACCGATGCAAAATATCGCGATGCAAACGAAATTTTGCTTG
>WRHA01000014.1 GCA_009783395.1 Defluviitaleaceae bacterium | reverse complement strand
CCCCGCCGCAACCGCCGCCGCCCCGCCACCCGAAGACCCGCCCGCAGTACGAGAAAAATCATGAGGATTCCGCACCGCACCGAAAATCGTATCCAGCTTCGAGACGTCTTGTGGCACCGCAAACATGTCCTCGGTTTCCACTCCGCGCTTGGCGCCCGGTTTTTCCCCCGCACCGAAAACAGTATCCGGCTTCGAGACGTCTTGTGGCACCGCAAACATGTCCTCGGTTCCCACTCCGCGCTTGGCGCGGCTCATTGCGAATTCGTCCATGTTTGTTTTGCCGAAAATTATCGCGCCGGAATTTTTTAGGCGCGAAATAACCGTCGCGTCATATGGCGGAATGAAGTTTTCCAGCATCTTCGAGGCGCAGGTTGTTGGCACGCCCTTTGTGCAAATATTGTCCTTTATTGCGACGGGAAGCCCGAAAATTCGCGGCGTTTCGTCGGTGATTTTTACTGTGTCAAGTGTTTTTGCTTCAGCCAAAATTGCGTCCTTGTCGAGATGGATATACGCGTTGGTGTCCGCGTTTGTTTCGTCGAAGCGCGAAAAAAAACTTTCGCAAATTTCCGACGGCTTCACTTCTTTTTTGCGGATTAAATCGGAAAGCTCGACAGCGGTTTTTTTATAAATCATGCTATCCCTCGTCTCGTAGATTTATCGGAATGCTTACGCAACCGGCTTGCACGTGCGCGGCGGTTGAAATTACTTCGGCGCGTGAAAGCGACTGCTGCGGCGCATCCTCGCGGAAGGTGTTTACAAGCTCGAGGTCGCGCAGATCGATGCTTGGATCAAGCTCGATTTTATCGATGCCGGAAATTACTTCGTCCATGAAGGCATTTACCGCTTGCAAGTCGTCGTCGCACAGGCGCAATTTCGCACTGTTGCACACGGCGTCGAATACTTCTTTTGTAATCATGCGTTTGCCAGCCTTTCAATCGCGGCGTCGAGCCGCATAAGTGTTTCGCCCTTGCCCAAAATTACGCAAATTTCGATGCTTCCGCCGGGCGTAAATGTTTTGCCCGAAAGCGCGACCCGCATTGGCCAAAGCACTTGCCCGTTTTTCATCCCAAGCCGCTCTACAAGGCTTGAAATTTCGGAGTGAATCGCGTCTTTGTTCCACTGCGAAAGTGCGGAGATTGCGGCGCGGACTTGAGGCAAAACGATTTTCGCGCCCGAAGCGTCGGTTTTCATTTTTTTATTTGTGTACAGCTCAAGATCGTGGGGCAAGGCGGCGTCGATAAAGTCGACCTGCTCGGGAATTTCCGACAATAATTCGCATCGCCCCTGTAAAAGCGACGCAATGTAGCGAGTGTCGACATCACGCGTCACTACCTGTTTAATGTAGGGCAACACGGCGTCGTGATATTCGCTTTCGCTCATTGCGCGTAAATAAGCACCGTTGAGCCAGTTTAGTTTTTGATAATCAAAAATGGCGGGGGATTTGCTTATGCCCGCTACGTCGAATTTTTGCACCAATTCCTCGAGGGAAAATTTCTCTTCCTCGCCGCCGGGACTCCAGCCCAACAGCGCGATATAGTTCAAAATGGCGTCCTTTAAATAGCCCTTTTCGATGAAATCGCCGAAATACGCGTCGCCGTCGCGCTTGCTAAGCTTTTTCGTCGCGTTTCGCATGATTTGCGGCACGTGGATATATGCCGGCGTGTCCCACCCGAAGCCCTGATAGAGGAGTACGTGTTTTGGCGTAGATGCCAAAAATTCGTTTCCGCGAATGACATGCGTAACGCCCATGAGGCGGTCGTCCACGACGTTTGCAAAGTTGTATGTCGGCATACCGTCGCTTTTTAGGATAACTTGATCTTCGAGTGTCGAGTTTTCTACCTCGATGCGACCGTACACTGCGTCGTTGAACACGGTTTTGCCGTTTTGCTCGACTTTTTGGCGGATTACATAGGGGGTTTTTGCACTTAATTTTGACGCAATTTCCTCGGCGGAAAGCGCGGCGCAACGACGGTCGTATCTGTGCGGCACGCGGCTTGCTTCGTGGATAAGCCGCTGTTCGTCCAGGGTTTCCTTGTCGCAGAAGCAGTAATAGGCATGACCGTTTTCGATAAGCCGCACGGCATACGCGCCGTAAATTTCCTGCCGCTCGCTTTGAACATATGGGGCAACGGGACCGCCGACATTGGGGCCTTCGTCGTAGGTTATGCCGCACGCCGCAAGGGTTTTGTATATATATTCCGCCGCGCCGTCGACGCGGCGTTCGCGGTCGGTGTCTTCGATGCGAAGAATTAGCGTGCCGCCTGCCTTTTTCGCCAAAAGATATGCATACAGCGCGGTGCGAATGCCGCCGAGATGCAAAAAGCCCGTCGGGCTTGGTGCAAAACGCGTGCGAAATCCGCCGCGTGGTATTTTCGATTCGATGTTTTCAAAAAATTGCTTGTCCATAAAAAAACCTCCGACTTTGGGGAAATGCCTGCCACCCCCGATTATAACTATTATTCTTTCGCAACGTCAAATTCCGCGCCAAGCGCGGGTGGACACCGTGGGCATGTTGTGGTTGCTTGGGTGTTCGTCTCGAAGCCGGATTCGGTTTCGGGGACGCAAAAAAAATCGGTGCGGG
>WRHA01000013.1 GCA_009783395.1 Defluviitaleaceae bacterium | reverse complement strand
CAAAAAAAGTTTCCCCCGAAGAATTAATAAAGAACACCCTTGCCATTACCGCAAAACCCACGCGCTTTTACAATTTGACCAACCGCACAATAAAAGAGGCTGAAAATTTATTATTCGGAGATATTGCAGAAAAATTCTTTAAAAAAAATTATCCTCCGGAAATTTTCGCGGCGGAAAAATACGCCGAAAAAATGTCGCTTTGTGATGCTGTTGTGGCGGAGAAAAAATTGCGCGATACGATTGTTGAAACGGAAATTGCAATAAAAATTCTTGAAAATGAGGCGGCTTTGGCATCGGCGTCAATTGTACGGCCTTGGCAAACGATTCAGCGCGTTAAAGTGAGAGTCGGCGAATGCTACGCGCTGAGATACGAGTTGGAGTCGCTTCGTTCCGTGCATGAGAAATTCAGCGAAGAACACGCCGCACTTGCAAAAATACTTGACGAGCTTCGTGCCGCCGTTAATCGCATAAAAAAATTACATATTGCCGAGCCGCCCGACGAGATAAGCGAATGCGATATGCTTGCACGTGCGGAAAAGCTTGCGCCTGTCGCGATTTCGCTTATCCGCGACGATGGATTGCTTCGCGAAAACCATATCGTTCGAAACACGCGGGGCGAAAGTTGCTTGCTTCGCGTAGTCGGTGGGTTCGCGCCATGCGATTTGCAAAAAAAATTCTGAAGCCCTTCGGCGGTCGCCCGCGGTGTTGAATAACGGCGCAATTTGATATGCGAAAAAAGTGAAACCTTTGGCAAGATATGTTATAAATGAGGGCGAACATATCAGTCGGAGGTTTTTGACATGGAAGGTAGCACGCTGGGTAATCTAAACAATCTGGAAGAGCGCGACAAACTGACTTTGGTGAAAGAAAATATACTCGCGAAAATGGCAACACTTGGCGAAAGTTTGGCAGAAAAACGTACGGGCGTTTTGGAAGTGCGCAAGGAAATGTGGCGCGAGGCGCGAATTGTTTTGCGTGATTTCGACGACGTGGCGGATTTAACGATTTTTGCGGAAGAGGTTGCCCGCCACGAAACGCAATATGTAAAGGCAAGCGAAGAGATAAAAAAATTGGGCAAAATGGTGGACTCGCCGTATTTTGCGCGAATTGATTTTACCGAAAACGGCAGCGTCGAACGCAATGAACGCGAGGAAATTTACATCGGGCGGCATTCGCTTTTTGACGAACACGCCCATATCTTTCATGTATACGACTGGCGCGCCCCTATTTCGAGCCTGTATTACGATTTTGGAACGGGTGCGGCCGAGTTTTCCGTCCCGAACACAGGCGCGGTAATTTCCGGCAACATCTCGCTAAAGCGGCAGTATCAAATCGAAAAAGGCGAGATCGTCTACCTTTTCGATAATGACATCGCGATCGAGGACGATATTTTGCGGCTCGAGCTTTCCAAAACCTCCGAGGCGCATATTAAAACGATTATCAACACCATTCAATCCGACCAAAATCGCGCGATTCGGGCAGAATCGGGCGATATTTTAGTTTACGGACCGGCAGGCAGCGGAAAAACATCGGTGGGGCTTCACAGGCTTGCGTATCTTTTGTATCGCCATCGTAATTCGCTAAGCTCTGCAAGGGTGCGGATTTTTTCGCCCGGCGCGGTTTTTTCGTCATATATCGCAGGCATTATCCCCGAACTCGGCGAAGAAGACGTTCAGACCCTGGACTTTTCTGCACTGCTTGACGCGACGCACAGGCGCACGCGGGGCTGGGGGGATATGATTGCAAGCATCGAGGAGCGCGGCGAGGGGATTCGGCGAAAATTTTCGGCAGAGTTTTTGGACGCGCTTGAGGGGATGATTGCATCGTACGAGCCTACGTTTGAGGATGTGACATTTGTCGGCGATACGCTTTGTGACGCGGCGCGGCTGAAATCGCTGTACCAAGATCGCACTTCGCACGGCAATCTTTCGCTGAAAACAGAGCGCGTTTTATCATATGTAAATCAGGTTTTTGCCGAGTATTTTTCGGCGAACAATCGAAAAATCTCCGACCTTTTCAATGACATCCACGACGAAAATTTCTCCGACGGAATGATTCGCTCAAAATTTGAGGAGGAGAAGAATATTGTAATGGCGGATATTCGTAATCGCTCGTTTCCAAGTGCGGAGAAAATGTTCGAGCGTTTTTTGCGAGGCAAAGGGCGCGGGCAGGGCGCGCCCGCTTTTGACCGCGCTACACGCGATGTCCTCCGTGATTCGCTCCGCGACGCGTTCCGTATGGATAAATTTTATTTCGAAGACGCACTTGTGCTTTTTTACATCGACTTGCTGACAGGGCGCGTTAAGGCAGATAAAACGGTAAAACATATTTTAGTCGATGAGGCGCAGGATTTGAGCGTGTTGCATCATCGCATTTTGCGCAAACTGTATCCCGCAAGCAATTTTACAATCCTTGCCGATGTAAACCAGGCACTTTATCCCGAGCTGAATATTACCGAAACCGAATCTTTGAAAGAGCTGTATCCGCAGGCGGATGTTTTCGCGCTTACCAAGAGTTATCGCTCGACGTTTGAGATTATGCAATTTGCAACCGATATTTTGCAAGGGGAAACCGACGCC
>WRHA01000012.1 GCA_009783395.1 Defluviitaleaceae bacterium | reverse complement strand
TTTTTTCAGCGAAGGTGCGTCGTTTACGCCGTCGCCCGTCATTGCGGCGATGTCGCCGTTCGCCTTAATCGCGGAAACAATTCGCACCTTGTGTTCCGGCGAAACGCGTGCGAAAACACTGACGTGTCGCACCTTTTCGCGCAAATCTTCGTCGGCAAGTTTGTCAATCTCCGCGCCGCTTAACGCTCCGTCCGATTCGATTCCCAGAGATTTGGCAATCGCGCCTGCGGTAATTTTATGGTCGCCGGTAATCATTTTTACAACAATTCCGGCGGTGTGGCACTCCGCGACAGCGGCGGCGGCCTCCTCACGCGGCGGATCCATCAGACACATTATGCCCGCGAAAATTAAATTCTCCTCGGCACAGTCGCCTGCATCACAGCATTCACGCGATGCAAATGCCAAAACACGGAGCGCGTCCGCCGCGAACGCCTCGTTTTGCTCAATCAACTTTTGCCGCAACGCTTCAGTCATTTCAACAATTTCTCCGCCATTCAAAAAGGCGTGCGACGATCGCGCAATAACCGCGTCGGGCGCGCCTTTTGTGTTCATGATGATTTTCGCGCCTTTTTTATTTAGCGTCGACATCATCTTGCGGTCGGAATCGAAAGGGATTTCACCCACCCGCGGGAACTTTTCGTTCAGCTCTGCCTTGTGGATTCCGTTTTTTGCCGCAAAAACAAGCATTGCACTCTCGGTTGGGTCGCCGATAACCTTTGTTTCGTTCAAAATGGCGTCATTGCAAAGCACCGAAATTTCTGTCATGCGCGGCACATCATCAGACGCCGTTTTAACGACATCCATTTTGTTTTGCGTAAGTGTTCCTGTCTTATCGGAGCAAATAACCGTCGTGCTTCCGAGCGTTTCAACTGCGCGAAGCCGCTTAACAATGACATTCGAGCGTACCATTTTTTGTACGCCGATTGCCAAAATTACGGTGGCAACAATCGCAACCCCCTCGGGAACAGCCGCAACCGCAAGCGAAACAGAAACCATGAGCATCTCGAGCGGTTCCATGCCTCGCGCAAACCCAATCGCAAAAATTGCCACACAAATAACGATGCAAACAATACCCAACACCTTTGCCATTGCGTTTAATTTTTCCTGAAGCGGCGTGGCGGCGTCGGGTGTTTCATTTAAAATTGCGGCGATTTTGCCCATTTCCGTACCCATTCCCGTCGCACAAACAACGCCCTCGCCGCGTCCGTAGGTTACAACGGTTCCGCTAAACGCAGAATTTTTTCTGTCGCCAAGCGGAGCATCTTCTGCAAAAATCGCGTCGGCATCCTTTGAAACCGGAAGCGACTCACCCGTAAGCGCGGCCTCGTCGATTTTCAAATTCACGCTTTCGATAATGCGCAAATCCGCCGCCACAAAATCTCCCGCATCCAGCAGAACAATATCTCCCGGCACAACCTCGCCCGATTCTATTTTCAAAACAACGCCGCCGCGCCGCACCTTAGCCTTAGGGGCGGACATATTTTTCAATTCGCGAAGCGCGTTGTCGGCGCGATTTTCCTGCGTGATGCTTATTATCACATTAACAAGCAAAATTCCGAAAATCAGAATCGCATCTTTAAGGCCGTCGCCGGCGAAAATTGAAACTCCCGCCGCCGCAAGCAAAATCAGCACCAAAAAATCCTTAAACTGTGCCAATATTCGCAAGAAAAGAGGCTTCTTCTTCGCGCTGTGCAACCGATTTTCTCCATACCTGTCCAGTCGCGCCGCCGCCTCGTCACTCGATAATCCATCCGCCGCGCCAACGCCAAGCTCCCGCAACGCCTCTTCCTTCATTTTCATGTACATTTCCACCGCTCCTTCACTATAGTATTGACAATTTCCGTAAAAAAAGCACGCCAAGCGTGCATTGGACACCGTGGACATCCGGTGGAAGGCGACATTACGTCTCGAAGGGCGCGGGCAAAAGACGCCCGCCTTTGCCGGATGCAGTTTCCCGGCCGAAAAAAAGCGCGAGACAAAAGTCTCGCGCATTGCCCTTTTGGAAGGTTACTCCTGTGTGTAAACCATAAGTGCCATGTGGCGAGCGCGCTTGACGTTCATTGTCATTGCACGCTGATGTTTCGCACAGTTGCCGGTTACGCGGCGCGGTAAAATCTTTCCTCGCTCGGATACGTATTTACGTAATTTTGCTACATCTTTGTAATCTATGCCTGTTACCTTGTCCACACAAAACTGGCAAACGCGTTTTTTGCGCCGCCCACGTCTTTTTTGCATCATGTTAAAAAAGCCCCTTTCGTATCTGATTTATCTGATTAGAATGGTAAATCGTCGTCTTCGTCTATGCTTTCGGTTATTGCCTTAAATTCCGGGGAAACCGGCTGTGGCGGTGCGGGTGGCAAAGAGTCCGGATCGCCGCCGCCTTTTGCCATGCGTGCCTCGTATGCGGCACGACTTTCGGCAAAGTTTACCTCGTCGGCGACAACCTCGGTTGACCATTTACGCTGACCGGAATTGTCCTCGTATTGGCGAACCTGGATGCTGCCGCAAAGGCTTATTTGCATACCCTTCTTAATGTATCGCTCCATAAATTCCGCTGTGCGCCGAAATGTGATACA
>WRHA01000011.1 GCA_009783395.1 Defluviitaleaceae bacterium | reverse complement strand
GCGCAGAACAGGGCAAGGTTTGCCCGACGACAATGTAAACATAACGCGCTGGTACGACGCTTTCGCGAACGGCGCGGATGAAAGTCTTGGCGAATGCGGTTCGGACTATGTATATTACGCCTTCCGTTTTGCCCGAATTTATGACCCCTTCGCCATACTTTATTACAACGATTACAACGAGTTTGAGCGAAACAAACGCGATGCAATCGCCCACATGGTCGAGGATATAAACGAACGCTGGCGCGACGACCCGTTGTATGACGGTCGCCTTTTAATTGAAGGAATCGGAATGCAGTCGCATTACAATTTGCGCAATTGGCCGTCGAGCGTGTCACCGGTACGCGTTGCTCTCGAGAGATTTATCGAAACCGGCGCGAGGGTTAGCATAACAGAGCTTAATGTTTATCTTGAAGGCGGAGGAATTGTTCCGTCGGATGAAAATTTGCCGGAATTGTTTGTTGAGCAGGCAACGCGTTATCGCGAATTGTTCGAGCTATATTTGGAGTTTTCGGATCATATCGAGCGCGTAACATTTTTTATTTGGCAAGACCTCCCCGCACAACAAGGCGCGTGGCGCAGATGGCCTCATTCGCAACATCCCGCCCTTTTCGATTTGGAGCGCAATGCGAAGCCCGCGTTTCACGCCGTTCTTGAAGCACTTGATAACGCCGCTGTGCCAAATATCTCTGTGCCGTTTGTAACGCAGAATTTCACTCAACAAACGACCGGGAGCGACCGCTTCATTTTAGGACTAAATGCAACGCAAAATAATTTCGCTCCGATTCGTTGGCGCATTGTCGAAGGCGAGTTGCCGGAAGGGCTATACTTGCACCCCGTCACCGGCGTGATTATGGGCGTTTTCGCAAACCCCACAGCAAACCCCGACAGATACTACACCTTTACCGTCGCCGCCGAAAATGCCGCAGGCTACGGCACTCGCGAGTTTACAATCAATCAAAGCAATATGTCTATCGACTGGTGGTCGAGCGAATATCCACACGCGCCACCGCCCATAGCCGAACCACCAACGGAAAACTCCGCTTACAACGCGGAAAATGACACAGAAAATGACACGGAAAACGGCACGGAAAATAACACCGCAGAGCTTCTTGCGGACGCCGACCCTCAGCCAATGGAGGATGAACCATCAGAAGATGAAATCGCTCCCGCCACCGACGCAGAGACTTCCGATAATCGCGCAGTCATGTTTATTGCGGTTTTAGTCGTCGGCGGGGTTGCATTCTATGTATTTAAAAAAGCGCGCCAAGCGCGCAATTAACACCGTTGACATCCGAAAGTAATCCACATTACGTGTAGGCAAAAATCTACGGGTCGGGTTTTGTGGTTATCTGTGCTGCTATTTTTTCAACTGTGCTTGGTACGGCGTTGTTAGCCCATAGTAGCCGGGTCTTACTTCGTTGTACACCACTATATAGAATGCACCCGTTGGAAGGTGAAACGTCCTGTCAGGCATATTTTCGTAATCGTGCGACCTCCTAACTATGCGAAGCGTTTCTAGTCGGAACGCCCTGTTGCTGTTGTAAATAAAAATGTGAACTGGGGCTTCAGCTTGAGCGTTAAGTATCAACTGAAATTCGCCGGGTGCAGCCACATTTAGCCTGTAATAATGCCTGCGATTTGTTTGTGAAAATGAAGGGGAAAATATATCCATTGCATTGTTGAAACGCCAAGCTTCATCAAATGTAGTTGGCGGAGGGGTTGTAACAATATTCGCGCTTGTCCTTGTTGGAAAAGCAAAGACACCTGCCGTCATTAAAACCACAAAAACTATCGCGCTAATAGCAATTCTTCTATTCGTGTACATATTATCAAACTCCTTTCGTATTTAACAAGAGGCTGTTCATACTTCTCGGTCGCACCGAATTTCGAACAGCCCCTACTTCGTTTTAAGTATCTTGCTCTTCACTTCCGCTCATGGCATCCCAAAGTTGGGACTCTAGCGTACTGCCGGTTCTTATGAGACTACTTAAATCAGAGAAAGACATGGTTGTACGGGTATTGCTGTTAAGCATTTCCGCCAATTGGTCTAACGAACGACCGTGGGTAACATGCTCCAAAATCATTTCACCCACAGCGTTAATATCTTGCTTCAAAGATTCAGTAAACTCGGAAAGGGCTTCTCCTTCCAACTCAGAGTTAACTCCGGCCCATGCTGCGGTTCTTTTAGCAAGCTCCTCAACAACCATTCTAAAGCCATCCTGTACCATTTGTAGCCGTGCTTCAAATTCTTCTTCAGTCCAAAGACGTTCACCATGCCGTTCCCAATCTAGTTTTACATTGCGCGTAAGGCTCTCAAGCCTGGATGCCAGAGCCTCGAATTCACAGCGGTTGCTCATAATAGCATTACGAACACTCGACCAAATAAAACTCATGGCATCCTCAGCAGTTGATATAGAAGAACTATGACGTGCCAAGACTTGCCCATTCGTACTAGCACTTGTACTGGTGGCAAAATACGTCCGCTCCTCTCCGTCAATCTCAACAACAACAGCGGGTGGATAAGCGTCCTTCGTGCTTGATGGTGCTGCTTTCG
>WRHA01000010.1 GCA_009783395.1 Defluviitaleaceae bacterium | reverse complement strand
TCCGCACCGTATTCTTTCGCAAGCTCAACGGCCTCGTTTACCGCCGCGCCGGGCGGAACGTCTTTTTCGCACAGCATTTCGTATATTGCAAGTCGCATAAGCGCGAGGTCTACCTTGTGTATGCGATCGGATGTCCAGTCGCGCAGAAAATTTTCTATCACTTGGTCGATCTCGCCCAGTCTTTCAAAAACACCCCAAAAAGCGCGGTCGATATACTCCGCGCCGCGCCCCTTTGGTCTGGATTCCTCTTCGCTTAAAAATTCGTAATACGCCGCCTTAACTTTTGCCAGCTCCTCGACTTCGCCGCCGGAAAACGGCAACAAAAAAATAAGCTGAAAAGCATGACGGCGCGCTTCTCTGCGAGTCATCAGGTTTTTGACCTTCGCTTAACACTTTTTATAGCGACCACCGTTTGTCGCACGCTCTTCGCCTTGCTGTACATCAGGCTTTTGGCTTCGCTTTTTCACCGACAATAGCGTTTACTCGGATATTCACTTCCGCGACGGAAAGGCCCGTCATTGTTTCAATCGCGGACTTTACGCGCTTTTGAACATCCGCCGAAACCTCGTGAATTTTAGCTCCGAAACGCACCGCAATCGACAAACCGATTGTTACGGTTTTATTTTTTACAGTAATGTTTGTGCATTTCGCAAGTTGCTTGCGTGCAGGCTTCGCGCTCATGCGCAAAACGCCGTCGGCTTCCGCCGCCGCAGTTGACGCAATTACCATCAGCACCTCGTCGGAAATTCGAACCGCACCGCCGGTATCATTTTTTATTTCAGTCATGGATTTACAAACCCCTTTCAAACACTCGGATTATAGCAAACGCGTTGAATGATACGCAAGGTTACTCCGTTGCGCGCATAATCGCTTCTATGATCATGGGGTGTTCGAATTCATTTGTGCGCCGGTTCAGCAGGCCGAAGGTTTCGTCCCAGCCCCATCCCTGATCTTGTGACGGCCAGTATTCCCCGTTGTCCCACCAGAAGCAGGGGATGCCCAGCGAGCGGGCGTGAGACATATAAAACTCCACCCATTCCGCACGGGCTTCTTCGTTGTCGCGGTTTAACGCGCCCATTTCGTCGAAAATTACGGGAATGCCGTTGCTTACAAATAAATTGTATGCCATATCAAGCGGACCGGTAATCGGGCGGGTATCTTCGGGATTTTCGCGACTCCATTCCGTTTCCACTCCCTCGGGGCCGGTGCGCAGTGCAAACTCCCAGGGGGAATACATATGAAGCGACACGATAATTTTGTCCTCGACGCTGTCGGTTGGAATAACCAACGCACGTTGCGCGTTTGCCGACGCCGAGGCCGCATATGTCGGAATCATCAGCACGCGATAGGCGTTGTTTCCGCCGGTGCTTCGTACCGTGTCCACAAACAGTTGGTTCAGGATATTTAAATTGTCGCGTTCTTCCTCGGTGCCGCCGGTCCATTCTGCCGGGGTGCCTATGGTTCGCGGTTCGTTTAGGCCTTCGAATACCAGCATTTCGTCGTAATCTCTAAAGGCGTAGGCGATTTGTGTCCAGATTCTTTCCATTGCGATTTTTGAATCATCCATGTGAATATCGTGTAAGCGGAAGATTGCGTTGTCGTGATGGGAGTTGAGAAGCACTTTCATATCGCTGTCGAGGGCGTAGTTTACGACCTGTGTTACACGCGCCATCCAATCCTCGCGAATAATGTACTGCTCGTCGGCGGCCTTGTTCCATGTAACGGGTATGCGAACGGCGTTAAAGCCCGCCTCGCGCAAGGTTTCGAAGTTTTCGCGGGTGGTGATGGGGTTTCCCCATGCGGTTTCCATTTCCGCGACCGTTGTGTTTGCATAAACGCCGCCGCCAAGCCACGAAAACCCACTGCCTCCGCTATAGGTATCAAGCGTGTTGCCCAAATTCCAACCAACCCTAACATTTGCAACCCAGTCCACAGCGGTTATCGCGCTGAAATCGTCGGTGACAACGCCCGCCGATACAACTATCGGGAGCAGTTCAACCGATTCCGGCAATTCCGCGACGGAATCGGAATCGGTATTGGATTCGGGATCGGATTCCGGCAAATCGGTTGCCTCATTGGGGGAATTTTGCCCCGTGTATACCGGAGCATCACCCGCGCCGTTTGCGTCACCCGCGTCGTTTGCGTTATCGGAGCAACCCACCGAAAACAGCAACATTACAGCCAGCATGAATAAAAATAATTTCTTCAAATCCATCAAGCCCTCTCAATTAAAATTTAAGTTACATAATCTTAACATAGCCGACGCATAAAACAAGCAAAAAAAAGCAAAAAAAAAGCGGCGAGTAACCTCGTCGCTTTTTTTAATAAACCGGGAAACTGCATCCGGCTTCGAGACGAACACGTCGCCTGCCTCCACATGTCCACGGTTCCCAATGCGCGCTTGGCGCGCTTTTTTTAATAAACCGGGAAACTGCATCCGGCTTCGAGACGAACACGTCGCCTACCTCCACATGTCCACGGTTCCCAATGCGCGCTTGGCGCGCTAAATTTTGAAATAGCCGACGAGCTGTTGCAACAGCTCGGCTTGCGAG
>WRHA01000009.1 GCA_009783395.1 Defluviitaleaceae bacterium | reverse complement strand
TTCGTATGCAATTGATTCTTCGGTTTCAATCTGCGGCGCGGCAATCATTGCATTGAAAAAAGCACGCACAATTGCGTAAATATCCGCCGCATCAGCCGTTTCGAACGCCAGTCCGCCGGTTTCCCGCGCAACGGTTTCCACGGCAACCATGTCCAAATTTCCGTCGAAATTCAGTCCGATTGCATGAATCGGAATGTTTCGCGCTCGCGCCGCGTAAATCGCGTAGTTTACATCATCCTGCGCCAGCTCGTTTGTGCGCTCGATGTGCGGGCTTACGTTCATATTGCCGTCGGTTAAAAAAATAATGATACCTTGGCGTGCTTCAGTCGCATCAGTCGTATTAATCGTATCAACCGATTCGTGCAATTCGTTCTCGCTTGCCGAAAGTATCTCGATGGCCTCGCGCAATCCGACGCCGTGGTCTGTCCACGACGCATACTCCAGCCCGTCGATAAATTCGCGCAAAAATTCGCGATCGTCGGGAGAATTTATTTCGTGAATCCCCAAGCTACGCTCAACATTGCCCGCATATGCCACGACGCCAACCCTGTCCCGCTCCTCCGTAAGCATCCTGATAAACAAGTTCATCGCATCTCGCGAAACCCTGTCGGGGTCTGCCGTGCGCATGGAACGGCTCACATCCAGCACAAGCACAGCATCAATCGGAATCAAATCGTCCGGAATCAAATCGTCGGCGTATGCCGCAACCTCCATCGGGAACAGAAATAAAACGGCGACAGCCGCAAAAACCATCAGGGAAAAGTTTTTCATTCAAAGCCTCCCGAAAATTCTCCTTTCATATATATTGCAATTTTGGTGCAGTTATCCCTTGCAAATTTTGTTTATTTTGCGCGATTTTAACATAAATGTAATATATCTTTTGGGTTAAGCGGGTATAATAAAAATGTGAAAAACGAAACGAGGGTTTTGTATGGTATACGGCATTGCGTTTATTATTGTCTTTGCGATTGCGATAGCGATGATGCCGCTTTTTTCAAGGCTCGCGGTAAAATTAGATTTTACGGACAAGCCCACCGAGCGCAAAAAACACACCACCCCCATTCCCTTAACGGGTGGGACGGCGATGTTTATTGCGGTGTCGGTGGGTTTTTTTATTTTCGTGCTGTTTGCGGCAGACGCCGACCCCGCGCTTTGGTCGGTACTTGCGGGCGCGGCCTTAATTGTTGGGGTTGGGCTTGTTGACGACTTCTCCAAAGCACGGTTTAAGGAGTTTCCGGTTTGGCCGCGGCTTTTGGTACAAATTGGGGCTGCGGTGCTTGTTTTTGTGGGCGGCATTCGATTTACAGGGTTCATGAATCCTTTTACCGACACCTATGTATATTTGCCGCTTTGGTTGCAGTTTATTTTAACGGTTCTTTGGATTGTCGGGCTTATTACTGCGTTTAACTTTATGGACGGGCTTGACGGGCTTTCGGGCTTGCTCGCGCTTGTTTCCGGCGTAACATTTTTCGTAGTCGCGATTTACATGAACCAGCCGGAATCCGCTTTTATGGCGGTGATTCTTGTCGCGGCCGTTGCAGGATTTCTCCGCTTTAATCTGCCGCCCGCGAGGGTGTATATGGGTGATTCGGGCGCGTATTTGCTGGGCTTTATGCTTGCCGCGATTTCACTGCACGGCGCGTTCAAACAGGCCACCGTTATCTCGCTTGCCATTCCCATGCTTGCGATGGGAGTTCCGATTTTTGACAGCATACTCGTTGTCGTGCGGCGTCTCCTTGCGAGAAAGGCTCCGCATATCGCAGATTCAACAAATGTCACGCACATCCATTTCCGCTTATTAAAAAACGGCATGAAACCTGCCCATGCCGTTTTAATGATATTTCTGTTCAGTGCTTGTTTAAATCTCGCTTCGATTATTATTTTGCTGGCTTTTTAACCCCTGTTTTAATCTGACTGTACATATCGATGTATTCGCCGGCGGCTTTGTGCCACGAATAATCGCCAAGCATAGCATTTTTCACCAAACATTCCCAATCGGATGAGTGGTACAACTCGTTCGCTTGGTGGATCGCCCACATCATGCCGCTTGCGACATAATGCTCGAAAACGACGCCGTTGCCCTCTTTTGTTTCGCGATCGAAGTGCTTTACGGTGTCGGCAAGGCCGCCCGTTTTGCGCACCAGCGGAATTGTGCCGTATCGCATCGCGAAAAGCTGCCCCAGTCCGCAAGGTTCGTACACCGACGGCATCATAAAAATATCGGACGCGGCATAAATTTGTTGCGCCAAATTCGCGCTGAATGTGATATTCGCGCTGGCTTTTTCGGGGAAACGCCATGCATAGTGCCTGAACATATTTTCATAACGACTTTCGCCCGTGCCGAGAATTACAAGTTGCACGTCCATCGACAAAAATTCGTCCATGATAATACTCAAAACGTCCAGCCCTTTTTGGTCAACGAGGCGCGTAACCATGCTGAACATAGGCGAGTTTGTGACGGGCAAGCCCAGTTCCTCTTGCAGGCGATACTTGTTCATGCGCTTTTTATCAAGCTCGGCCGCGCTAAACGGCACAAAAATGTGCGG
>WRHA01000008.1 GCA_009783395.1 Defluviitaleaceae bacterium | reverse complement strand
CGAACAATGTCCGGGGCTGGTCGTCCGCCTAAAGGCGGACTGCTCGCCCATGCGTCCGGGGTCAAGGGGGCTGTGCTCCCTTGCGGGGTGTGGGGCCGCGCCCCACGACCTTCACCTGCAACCAAACACCCAAGGAGGATCATTGCCCCGCGTATGCGTTTGCCATTTTGGTTTTGATTACGCAAATCGCTAATCGCAGATTCGACGAAAGAATTTTTCGAGCCTTCGATTAACCCGGCGAAATATTCGTCGCTTGCCGCTTCGATTTGGGTTTTTGCGGTGTTGAGGAAATCTGCAAAAAGCAGAAAATCGTGAATTGCTTCGATTGTTTCGGCGGGCGCGGACGCACTGCCCGCAATGCCGATTTTTTTGCAAGCAAGTATCTCGGGGGCATGGTCGGCGATTTCTTCGGGTTCGGACACGAAGAAAATCTTTTCGCAAACGGTTTCGCACGCCTTGAAGAGTTCTACGGAATTCGCGCTTTTTTCGTCGCCGACGATAATCATGCAATCGGATTCCCGCGCCATTTCTGTAGCGTTTTCCATACGCTTTGCCGTTACATCGCAAAGCGTGTCGAAAATCTCTGCGTCGGGACGATGTGTGCGAATAGCCGCGACGGCGGTTTGCCAAAAATTCGCATTGCATGTTGTTTGCGCGACGACGCAAGGGGCTTTGCAAACATCATCGCTTGCCAAAGCAGCCGCGAGTTCGTCCGAATTTTCGGCAACAATATAATTTTCGCACCATCCCGAAATGCCCAAAACCTCGGGATGATTTTTTTTGCCGATGATGATTACGCCGTTTTTGCCGGAAACTATTTTGTGGATCGCCTTTACTTTTACGCAGGTGCAGTCGACTATTTCGGCATTTTTTTCAGCCAACGCATCATAAACATCGCGCCCAACCCCGTGAGCCCGAATTATCACAACGGAACCCGGCGCGATTTTTGCAACGTCGTTCGCAACAATAAAACCGTCGCGAATATACCGCGCCATAACGTGCCGATTATTTACCAAATCGCCATACAAATAAATCAGGCCGTTGCTTTGCGCATTAGCCTTATGTACTGCCGCCCGAACCCCGTGGCAAAATCCGGATTCTCTCACGATGTTCAGGTGCATTAAAATTCCTCCCAATATTGCAACGCTTCATTATAAATACCACGTCGCAGAAAATGCCGCAAGCCCTTCCAAGCGCGTGCGAGAAAAAGCGTAAAAATAAATTATATGATAGATGTTGACAAAATATTACGAAAGTATTAAGATGGGACTCGGAAGATTTAACAACTTTGAGGGGTTCTTAAACATGAAGTTTAAATTATGCTTTGTGGGATTGCTTCTAACGCTGATTATAACGACGATTCTACTGCCCATATCGGTTTTTGCAAACGAGCCGCAAATTATTACGGCCTCATGGGAACACATCGCGCCCGAGCCTATGTATTTTGCAACATCGGCGCGAGTAAACCTGCGACCAACGCCCAGCACAAGCGGCGAGTCCATCATGGTTGTCGCAGTGGGCGAAAGTGTTTTGGTTTTGGATTTTTTGTGCGGCGAATGGTATGCGGTTTTGTATAACGGAATCAGAGGCTATATGTATGCAGAATTTTTGCCCACTCCGGATGCCCCGCCCGAACCGTCGGTTCTTTCAAACACATGGGATCACATTGAAATAGAGCCGCTACATTTTATAACAACGGCACGCCTAAACCTTCGCGCAACGCCAAGCACCGCCGGCGACCGAATTTTGGTCGTTTCGGAGGGGCGGAGAGTCGACGTTCTGGACACAAGATGCGGCGAATGGTTTGAGGTTTCATACGGCGGAAACAGGGGCTTTATGTACGCCGAATTTTTACGCGATGCGAGTACGGTCAGGATTTCGGGAAATGTCGAGAAGCTCGAGTGGCGCGACGCGCAAAATCTTGTTACCCATGGAAGAATTTTCACGGTAGTGGACGTACGTACGGGAATTTCATGGGAAATGGCCTCGTTTTCAAACGGAAACCACGCCGATGTCGAGCCGATTACAGCAAACGATACCGCCGCAATGCTTCGGGCTTTTGGGCAGTGGACATGGACACCGCGTCCGGTTCACGTTGTGGTCGGCGGCAGAACGATTGCCGCCTCAATTAACGGAATGCCGCACGCCGGTTCGACACGCAGCGAAAACAACATGGACGGTCACGTTTGCCTACACTTCCTCGGCTCAACAACGCACACCACAAACGCCCCCGGACATGCCCGCAATCACCAAGACGCCGTTGCCGAAGCTTTTCGAGCGGGACAATAAATTAGTTTTTCATTTTTCTCCTATAAACCTCCTCCTCGACCCGGAAAATTTCCGGGTCATTTTTTTTGTGTTATAATTTCAGGCGACCTCCAAAAACCCTTAATGAGCTGTGTCTCATCGCAAGAAAATGACGGCTTTTGGCCATTTTATGAGAAGCGATACTTTTTCCACTCAAACATCTAAATTCGCCCTCCAACTATGTGGCGGATTTCTATTACACGTCATGGGGCGAATTTAGATGTTTGA
>WRHA01000007.1 GCA_009783395.1 Defluviitaleaceae bacterium | reverse complement strand
CAACGTGTCGAAGTGCGTCAAACATAATCGGTGCGGGTAGTGTGGCTACCCGCACCGATTTGACCCGCGTTGAAAATAGGGTTATTCTTGGGTCGGAGGGATTTTATGGCAAACCTTTCGTTCGTTATGCAATATTTTTTAAAACCGCGTGCAACAGGCGCGATTTTGCCGAGTTCGCGGTTTTTGGCGCGCAAAATGATGGCGAATATTGATTTTGGAAGCGCGCAAAGCATCGTTGAATTCGGGCCGGGTACGGGCGTTTTTACGCGAGAAATTTTGCGCCTGCGAAAAAAAGATACAAAAATCCTCTTAATTGAACGCAATGAGGATTTTTTTAAATTGCTTATAAAGGATTTTTCCGGCGAAGAAAATGTGTTTGTTTTTTGCGATTCTGCCGAAAATGTCGGCACGCATCTCGCCGCGTGCGGACTTGCTTATGCCGATTACATAGTTTCCGGTCTGCCCTTCGCAAGCCTCCCGCATGAAATTTCACAAAATATTCTCGCCCGAACGCGAGAGTTATTAAAACCCGACGGACGGTTTATTACGTTTCAGTACACTCTTCTCAAGATGAAAATTTTTGCGCAACATTTCAATTTGGTCGACAAAAAACGTGAATTTCGCAATGTTCCGCCCGCATACGCGCTAACATTTCGCAAGTAGCCATAGGAGGGGTTTTCATGCAATACAGGGTTTGCAAGGCATCCGGAAATAAATTATCGATACTCGGCTTTGGTTGTATGCGCTTTCCTCCGCTCGGAAATGAGGCAGAGCGCATGGTTCTTTCGGCAATCGATGGTGGTGTAAATTTTTTCGACACGGCGTATCTTTACCCCGGCAGTGAAAAAACCCTCGGTGCAATTTTGAAAAAATCAGGCAAGCGCGACAAGGTTTTTGTTGCCACAAAACTGCCCCTTGCAATGTGCAAAAAGTATGAAGATTTCGAGCGATTTTTTCAAAAGCAGCTTGCGCGATTGCAAACGGATTACATCGATTACTATTTTATGCACAATATTACGAGCATGGCGTGGTGGCAAACCATGCTTGATTTGGGCATCGCACGGTGGATCGCGGAGAAAAAAGCGTCGGGACAAATACGGCAAATCGGGTTCTCATATCACGGATCGGGCGAAGAATTTCCCAAAGTGCTAAATTCATACCCATGGGAATTTTGCATGATTCAGTACAATTATTACGACGAAAATTATCAGGCGGGCAAGCGCGGACTTTTGGCAGCGGCGGAAAAAAATTTGACCGTCTTTGTAATGGAGCCGCTTTTGGGCGGCAAGCTCGTAAACTTGCCGAAAAAAGCGGAGGAGCCCTTCCGCCTCGCAAATCCCAACAAAACGCCTGTCGAATGGGCATTAAACTGGATCTGGAATCACGATGAAGTCACGCTTTTGCTTAGCGGCATGACAAATACCGCACAAACCGCCGCAAACATACGAACCGCCACCGATTTCGCGCCGATTTCCGACTCCGATCTCGCGGTCTATCGCGACGTTAAGGCAGAGTTTGCAAAATCCTTCCGCGTAAAATGTACCGCCTGCAACTACTGCCTCCCCTGCCCAAAAGGCATCGACATCCCCGCACGCCTCTCCGCCTACAACACAAGCTTCGCACAAAATTATTTTACAGGCCTAACTATGTATGTAACAGGAATGGGCATCGCAAGCCGAAATCCGATTTCATCCCATCTGTGCAATGCCTGCGGCAAATGCGAAAAGGCCTGCCCGCAAGGACTGGCGGTTTCATCCGAAATAAAAAAAGTAGCCCAAAGATTCGAGCCACTGCCGATTCGCATACTGATGCGGATTGTGCGTGCGTTTATGGGATGACGCACGTTCACTGCATTTCTACACTTTTCCCCCGCACGCAAACGCTCCCTACAAGCGTAATCGGTTCGTCACAAGTTGACACAACCGTCACGCGCATTCGGTTTGCGCTGATATACTCGAGCCGAACCTCCGCGATGTTCGTGGCAAAGGTATTGGCGGCATTTCGCAAGCCCATTGTCACAATTTCATCAGAAGGGATAAAGTGGATCCGATAATTATCCCATTCGCGATCCGGGTCAAGCTGCCGGACATGCAGCGTCTCCAAAACATCCCCATTTCGCGAAACCGTAATTTCATGCGCCATTTGCAAATTCATCAAGATCGCATCCATGGTAATTCGCGCATTTTCAAATGCATACTGCTGTTCAAGCATATCCGAGCCTGCGTTTGCCGCATGTTGCCACACAAAAAACACGCCAACGGACAAAATCATCCACAGCGAAAGCGCGATTGTAAGTTCGAGCAACGTAAACCCGCCGGATTTTTTACTTTGAAGGGATGAATGGTCAATTGCCGATACTTCGGGAGAGCAAGTGAAAAAAGGGTATTTTCCACCTATAACCGATGCGTTGGAATTTAGGAACTGTCCGGAAATAACTTGACTGTTTGGGCGCAGGATTTTTGTCGCAATGCGAGGAGCAAAAACCGCCGCGACCCGGAGGGTCGCAAGGTTTTTTGCGACGAA
>WRHA01000006.1 GCA_009783395.1 Defluviitaleaceae bacterium | reverse complement strand
CCACAAATGTTCGCACGGGAACATACGCCGCCGGCGCGGGTATCAGCCGCCCCCAATAATCATAGGTGTAGCCCTGGTATGGCGTGTCTGCAAAAACCGGCACAGTACAAATCGCAATCGCAAGCAAAAATGTCAATACAGCAATTTTATTCACACTTTTTGCCCCCTTTTCGTCAAAATTTCAAGTTGGTGCGGGTAGTGACACTACCCGCACCAACTTTCAAAATTTCTAATCCTTCATGCCGGATGTCGTTAAAGTTTCGATCATCTGGCTTTGGGCGATTATGAAAAATGTAACAGGCACTATCATCATGATAAACATAACGGCCGCGCTCTCGCCTGCACGGGCAATTCCGCCGCCCGCGATTTGCCCCATAGCAAACGAAAGCGGCTTCAATTCCTCGCTTCGCAAAAACACACCGCCGGTGGTTGCCCACAGGCCTTGAAAACTTAAAATAATCAGCGTAAGCCACGCGGGCTTTACGTTCGGCATTACGATTTTCCAATAAATTTTGTATTCGCTCGCGCCGTCGATCCGCGCCGACTCGATAAGCGACTCCGGAATTTGCTCCATGAATTGCTTCATTAAATACAGCCCCAGAGGCGCGGAAAACGCCGGCAAAATTACCGCCCAATACGTATCAATGAGCCCCATCGACGAAATAATTACGAAGTTCGGAATCGACGTTACGGTGGCGGAAAACATCAGCGCGAGTACGACCAGTGCAAACATCCATTTCCTGCCCGGAATATCCACTTTTGCCAATGCATATGCCGCGGCGGATGCAAAAAATAAATGCCCCACCGTGCCTCCGATGGTTATTATCAACGTGTTTACGGCGTAGCGCGTAAACGGCACCCATGTCGCCTGCATCGACACGAACAAATCCGAAAAATTGCTCAATGTCGGGTTTCGTACAACGATTTGCGGCGGAAAAAGGAACAATTCATCCAGCGGCTTTAGCGCGTTACTTATCGTAAAAAACAGCGGAAAACCCATAAAGATGGCAAGGATGCCCATGAAAATGAACAGCACAACGGTTCCGCCCGTAGAGCGATTTAACCGCTTTGTGCGCTTGGCAAGTTTTCCGATTTTTTTACCGTGTTCGTCATAAATATATTGACGCTTCGGGAATTTTTTTCTAAGCGCGGCAACCATTTTATGTTCCCACCCTTCGTAAAAGATGCTGAACGGCCTTGTTTGTACCCAGCATCATAAAGAACAAAATCGTGGCGATTGCCGAGGCAAAGCCCATTTCAAAACGAATCCAGCCAAAGTCCATCATGTGCGTAACGATGGTTTCGCCGGCATAGTTGACGCTTGGAAGCCCCGCCAGCGCAGTCGAAGTTTCTGCAATAGCAAACGACGTTGTAATTTGCATTACCGCTCCGAACATTAATTGCGGCTTCATCGAAGGCAGTGTAATAAACCAAAGCTCCTGCCAGCGATTTTGAATCCCGTCGACCGCGGCGGCTTCGTACATGGATTTGTCGACGGTTTGCAAACCTGCGATAAACGCCAAGAATCCCACACCGAGCGAAAGCCACAGCTGCACCAAGAGAAGCAGCGGCAAAATATAATCCGGGTCGCGGAAAAAGTTTATCGGGTCGCTCTCAATCCCCCATCGCAACAAAAACCCATTTACCAAGCCGTAACGGTCGCCCGAAAAAAAGAATCCCCATATGAAAAATACATTGCCCGAAATAGACGGCGCGTAAAAAATTACGGTCATAACGGCGCGAAGTTTTGGGCGCATTTCGTTTATAATCCACGCCAGCCCAAAGCACATTACATAAGAAAGCGGACCCGTTACCACCGCAAAAATTAACGTGTTTTGCAATGCGATCATAAAAACTTCGTTTTCCAAAAACAAACGAATGTAATTTTCCCATCCGACAAACTGCGGCGGTTGCAACATATTAAAGCTGGTAAAACTGAGCGCGATCGCCATAATTACCGGCAACACCGTGAACATGAAAAACAAAAGAAAGTACGGTGCCAAAAGCGCGTAACCCTGGCGTGTGCGCCATATTCTGCGAAATGTAGATTCTCTGTGCAACTGTGAGCGTTTGTTTTTAGCCAAGTTTCGCACCCCCTATTCTATTCCGAATTCTCGACGCTTCGCTTGCAGTTCATCGTTTATGCGGCGCGTGGCATCGGTTAAGGCATCGCGGGCACTGATGTTTACACTGTCAAGCTCCACCACGGTAAAGAACGCGTTACGCACTTGTCGTGGCGTGAAATATCCGCCCGGCACTTCGGGGATTCCCCGTACATATTCGAATTGTGCGACCAAATTTCTGTAATCCTGAACAGGCCAGGGCATTTGCCCGAAAGCCTCAAGGTTTGCGGTGGGATGACGCGCCGCCGAACCCATCAGCGACTCCATTTCGCGCCCGAATTGTGTTTGCGTTTCGGCAGATGTCCACCACTTCATAAATTCCCATGCGGCATCCGGGTCGCCGACCGAATCCATCATTATGACGCCCGCGCCACCGGCGGCAACGGCACGATTGATACT
>WRHA01000005.1 GCA_009783395.1 Defluviitaleaceae bacterium | reverse complement strand
GAACACCCCAATAACTCGAAGACGTCCACGGTGTCCAATGCACGCTTGGCGTGCTTTTTTATTTCGCCTTCCCTTTCGCTTCGCTATATAATGTAATCGGGGAAAGGCGGCGATCATGATGATTTCATTTTTCATTTACGCAATCGTTACAACGGGCATACTTCTTACTTCATTTTATATTTTCGCGAAATCAATTCAATATGACGCGACCATTAATCAAAAAATTATTATTGTATCGTGGTGTTTGTTGTTGTCAGCATTATATCAACCCGCTTCGTTTTTGATGCCACTTTTGTTGTTTAGATTCCTTGCGTGTCTCGCCTCAATTTTTTTAGCTTTTTTCTTGACGAAACAAAAATTTGAAACCGCTGTTTCGGCATTCTTGTTGGCGTTTGGTCTTAGCTATTGCTTGTATTTCGTGGCAGCATTTTTTGTTGCTTTTGTTTTATATTTTTTTATCGGGGAGAGCCACATACCGGGTGCGCCGCTCAACCTTGACCGGTTTGTTTTTCTCGTGTCATATTTTTTAGTTATTATTATGCAGTTTATTTTAGCGTTTTTTATTTTTCGTATCAGGCGTTTCAGAAAAGGATTTCCGTTCATATTTAACAGATACACAATAATCGTTTCATTGATTTTTGCAGGAACAATAATGATTTTTGTAACTTGGTTTATTTTGAATGCCCAAGCAGAGAATGCCTATGGCGGATATTTATACTTTGCAGGCGTAATCACAGCCGGAATCGGCATTTACATATTAATCAGAAGGCTAATCACAAGCTATCAACGAAAACGCGCACAACAAAACAGGGAAATCCATTTTGAGAAGCGGTACCATGAAACAAAAGAAAAATACGAACGCTTAATCGAACAAGACAAGGCCAAGCAAGCGGTTATCCACAATTTTGTGGAGAGGATTGAGGCACTGGAAAATGCTTTCAAGAATAACAACGCTGCGTTGAAGGATATCCAAAACCTTAAATATGAATTTTCGAGCGATATTTCTGCAATCAAAGGCAAGATCTCCTTGCCGTCCACAAAAATCGGGGCTATTGATAATTTGCTAAATTACTTCGCAAGTAAATTTTCCGACGACGGGATTGATTTTAACGTCATAGTGAACGGCAGCATTATCTTTATGGTCGATAAAGTGATTGCACAGGGCAAGCTCGAAACAATAATCGCAAACCACCTCAAAGATGCGCAAACAGCCGTAAATGCCGGAAACAACCCTTTCCGCAGCATTACGGCTGTACTTGGTTTGGTCGATGGGCATTATGAATTTGCCGTTTTCGACAGCGGCATTCCCTTTGAAGTTGACACGCTGGAGCGGCTCGGCACAGACCGCGTTACAACCCATGCCGAAAACGGCGGCAGCGGTATCGGCTTCATGACAACCTTTGAAATTTTGAAGGAATGCAACGCAAGCCTGATAATCAGCGAACAGGAATCAAGCCCGGCAGAGTATTCAAAATCTGTCTCCATTCGCTTCAACGACGAGAATCAATACATCATTAAAACCCATCGACCCGATTGCTTTAAACCCAATCGCAGATACAGCGTGGAGGTCGCCGGCAGCGTATGAAAATTAAAACTCCGGCAAAATAACGCTGACATCCCTCTGTGTCGCAAGCCCAAAATACGCATTAAGCACCTTCTCAATCGAGGTTTTCAAGTCGTGTCGCGCCGCGTCGGCGGTTGCGGCGATGGGAATTTCGGTGTAAAAATCCGTGCCGATAAAAACTTTTGCGAAGCCGATTATATCGCCTGTGGTAATCGGCGCGAGAAGCGCGTCGGGTACATAAATTTCTACGTAAACCGAGTCCTTTTCGTGTGTTCCGAGGGGGATTTTTACGGTTTCCTGATAAGCGCAATCTACCGCGGGGGTGCGTGAGCGCGTTATTGACGCGGTTGTTGCAAAGGTTTCGCCTTCGATGACGGTAACGAAATCGAAGGTGTCGAAGCCAAAATTTAAAACGCGTTTTGTGTCGACCCATTTTTGCGATTTTCCGCGTTCGCCCCATCCCGACGCGAGAACGACGGAGATAAGCTGCATGTCGTCGCGTTTTGCCGCGCCAACGAAACAGTGACCGGCCTTGTTTGTAAATCCTGTTTTAACGCCGTTCGCGCCGGGGAATTCGTGCAAAAGGCGATTGCGATTGTGAAAGGAATAGGAGCGGCGATTGCTGTGGAAGTAGGCGTGCGGCGTGTTTGTAAGCTCGATAAAGCCGGGGACTTCGAGGGCGTACCGCGTGATTTGTGCCAAATCATATGGCGTGGAATGATGTTCGCCTGCGTCAAGTCCGTTTGGGGTTTCGAAAATCGTGTTTAGCGCGCCTATTTCTCGCGCTTTTACTGTCATTTCCAAGCAGAAATTTTCGACGCTTCCGCCCAAATGTTCGGCAATGGCGACGGCGGCGTCGTTTGACGATTCAAGCATAAGCGCGAGCATCAAGTCGCCCAGGCGCACTTCTTCGCCCGCCGAAAGATACATTTTTACCTTTGGTGCGGCGG
>WRHA01000004.1 GCA_009783395.1 Defluviitaleaceae bacterium | reverse complement strand
GAAGTGCGCCAAAATCGTGTATCCAACTGTAAATTGTTCCAACAGGTATGCCGAAATGTCGTGAAATTGCCGCTCCGCCCAAGCCGCTCCAATACATTTCCATCGCGCTTTTAAATGTTTCCGTTTCGTGCTGCCATAATTTCGCTTGAACTTCCGGCTTTTTCAACCGAAGTTTGTGTTTGTTCCCGCAAGTCTTTGAACAATATTTGCGCTTGTACAATTGCGATGAAATCGGCAATGGTTGTCCGCAGTACACACATTTTTTTATAATTCCCATTTTTATCACCTTTGACTATTTTACCACTTTCGCGGCATTAGTTAAAGGTGCGGTTATACTTGACGGTTACAATATTTTGTAACCGTCAAAATAGGATGTACACAAAAAAGCCTTTCGGATTCAACGCCGAAAGGCTTTTTCGCATATTTGCATATTCAACAATTCATTTTACAATTTCACAACCAAATCAAATTTTCCGGTGAACCGCCGCACTCCACGGCATAAGCAGTTCAAAATAGCCGAAATTATCGCGAATATCCCAATTCGGCGCGTTTGTGAAAATATAAGTCAAGTATTCGTAAGGATTTACGCCGTTTTCCTTTGCGGTTTCGATGATTGAATACAAAATCGCACTCGCTTTCGCGCCGCGAGGAGTATTGGCGAAAAGCCAATTTTTCCGCCCGATTACAAACGGTTTGATTGAACGCTCGGCGCGATTGTTTGAAATTTCCAATCGCCCGTCTTCAAGATAGCACTCCAAATACTTCCGCTGTTTTTTTGCGTAAACAACCGCCGTGTAAAGTCCTGTTTTCGGCGGCGGATTAAATGTTGTAAGCCAATCATAAAATTCGTCAAGAACAGGTTTTGCAAGCTTTTGGCGTTGTTCCTGCCGTTCTTTTGCAGTTAATTTCGCCAAATCACGCTCAAGCGAAAATAGCTTGTCGCAAAACTTTTTGCCTATCATTGCACGCGAATCCGCTTGGTCGGATTTCGACATTCCTTTTAATGCCTCGTCAAACTTTCGCCGCGCGTGAGCAAAACACCCGACAACCTTGATGTTGTCAGATAAATCGTGATAACCTTCGTACCCGTCAGCGTGCAAATAACCGCTGAAATTTTTAAGAAAAAATTTCGGATGTTCGGCTTTTCTGTCGGGCTGATACTCGTACAATACAATCGGCGAATTTGTATCACCACTTGTTCGATAAAGCCACATATTGCTCTTACTCTGCGCCGACTTGCCCGGCTCGTGCAACACTTGCAACGATGTTTCATCAGCGTGCAAAACTTTGTGAGTACAAAGAATTTCTTTGAAAACGTCATAAATCGGCTCTAACCAATCAAAAGTTGCCTTAATCAGCCAATTCGACATCGTTTGGCGTGATAAATTTATGCCGTAACGCTGCCATTCCTGTTCCTGTCGATACAACGGAATGCCCATTACAAATTTTTGAGCCGCAATATGCGCGACTGCTTCCGGCGAGGCGAAACCGCCCTTAATTACAGGGTTTGCCGCCGCTGCTTTTAGAATAGGTACGCCGCATTCGTCTTTTTCGCATTGTCTGCAAGCGTAAACCTTGCGAATGTGTTCAACAACAACGGCTTTCGCCGGAATGAGTTTGAGTTCTCGCCGAAGCGTTTCTTGCCCCATAACGTGCAAACTACCGTCACATTCAGGGCAAACTTGCTCGTCCTCCGGCAATTCGTGTTCAACAATTTCAACCGGCAAATCTTCCGGAAGTTTATCATTTACCATATTTTTGCGTTTCCGGAAATGTCGCTCAACTTCAACAATATCAGGCTCAGGAACAAGGATGTCGGATGTAACTTCCGCTTCGTCAAAAAGATTAAGTTGATTGCAATCGCTTTTCTCGGAAGATGAGCCGAATCGGCGATGCTGAGCAAGACGAAACTGTTCCATAAGCCATTCAACTTTAGAAGTTAGTTCTGTAATATTATTTTTCAAATCCGTATTTTCAGACAATATTTTATCCCATTCGGATTTGGAAATTGTGATTGTTAAAGTGTTATTTTCCATGCCTTAATTATATCACGAAAACCGAATAAAATCAAGGTTTTTTGACAATTTTATTATATTTTTTTATTGAAATTAATTTGTCAAATTCGGCTCGGGTAACTTCGATTGATTTACCCAATTTTTCGTCCGGCCACACGAATGTTCCCGACACTTTGAAAGTGCGTGTCATTTGGAAATTTTCGCCGTGCCATTCGATTGTGGTAATCGCATTTCTCAAAATATTGCAAAAAGCAACGCAAGCTCCCTCGCAAAAATCTTCTCTCCAAAATTGTTCTGCTGCTATGCTGACATAACGTCCGGGCGCACCGCCGCCGTGTAACTTTTTACAAACAAGGATTACCGTTTCGGACTTTTCGCTCGGAATTTCTGAACTTTTCAATATTTCCAGCCATTCGTCGGCAGTTTTTGCCGTTTGAAATTGCTCTTTTATCGATTTTTTAGTAGGGAGAATTATTGTCGGCGGTTCAGGGCGAACT
>WRHA01000003.1 GCA_009783395.1 Defluviitaleaceae bacterium | reverse complement strand
GCGGCGGTACACCTCGGAATGCAAGACACTAATACAACGGGCATCCTCTTTTACGGCGGCGAGCCACTCATGGAGCGGCAACTTATTTACGACACGGTTGCATACACGCAGGACATTAAAAAGGAAGCGAAGCATAATTTTTTTTACAAAATGACGACGAACGGCATGTTGCTTGACGAGGATTTTTTAAAATTTGCGCAAAAATGTAATCTCTCAATCGGGTTTTCGCACGACGGACCGGCGCAGGACGATTGTCGACAAATGCATGACGGCTCCGGTACTGCCGATGTTTTGGCAAAAAAAATCCCGCTTCTTTTAAAATATCATCCCTACGCCGTGGGAATGAGCGTCATTGATCCGACGACTGTGCACAAGGCGTCGAAAATCGCAAAATTCCTGTATCGGCGAGGGTTTAAATACATAACGATGAATCTAAACTACGATCGCGCAGTGGCGTGGACGCCGGAAAAGCTGGAAATTTTGCGTAACGAATATGAAAAAATTGCGGATATGTACGTGCGCTTGACCGAATCAGAAGAAAAAATTTACCTCTCGCCGATTGATACAAAAATTTTATCCCATCTCAAAGGCGAAAAATATCATATCGACAGACGGAAAATGGCGCAAAATCAGCCATCAATCGCGCCCGACGGCAAAATTTACACAGCGTCGATGCATCTTAACGATCCGACGTTCCAAATCGGTGATGTTTTTTCCGGCATTGACGAAAAAAGACGGGCGTTTTTATACAAAAAAGGCGGCGAACTTGCCCCCGAATGCCGCGAATGCGCGATTGTTACGCGCTGCAATTATGCGTATGGAAACATGGATCTCGACATCTCGCCAATCCAATGCGCACACGAGCAGATCATCACCCCAATCGCCGACCGAGCCGCAGAAAAGCTGTTCGCCGCACGCAGCGCGATGTTTATTCACAAACACTATAATTCGATGTATCCGGTGCTGTCGCTCATTGAAGATATTTAAAAAATCGCGTATAAAAAATCGGTGCGGGTAGTGACACTACCCGCACCGATTTTTTTCGTAGACAGGGAAACTGCATCCGGCTTCGAGACGTAACGTCGCCTACCGCCGGATGCCCACGGTGTCCAATGCACGCTTGGCGTGCCCTATCTATGCGCGCATTGCGGACATGATTTCATTTCGGCGTCGTACTCTGCTTCACAGGCGACGCATGTTGTTGTGCTTAAAACAACGCGGAAGAAGTTTTCAACGGTGTCGCTGTTTTTCGAGGCGGCGATGATAAATAAAACGGCGATTACATAAGTCACAGCCATTGCGAACAGCATGAAAATTCCAAGCTCAAGCCCGCCGACAGCAAGCGAAAACTGACCGAGTGCAAAAAGCATAATCAGCTCGAGCAAAATGTACAGCACGCCGAGTTTCACAAGCACAAATCCCTTGGTTGTGTTGTTGCAAAATCGAATGCCCATTATGCCCAAAAAAACGGCATACCCGCACACCAAAACACGTGCCGCCAACAGTACAAACCATGCAACGCTCGGTTCGTAAAGCGCGTCGATCCAAATAAATGCGTACATACCGGCCGCCATAATCGGCAAAATTACTGCGATTGCAATCCCCGTTGTCCGAACCATTGTTTTGCCGGACGGCGAATTTTTTGATGCGGCAACGGCAAATAAAATCGGTGCAATAATGCATAAAATGAACGCCGCAACAATCAAGATGTTCAGCACAATGCCGACCACAGACAAAACTCCTTCAAACCCGCTCACGGCTTCAAACAAAATGGACATCGCACTTGAATTTGCAGACAAAGCATATGGCAACGCGAAAATATACACTACACAAAGCACATAAAGAAGCGTTGCCGATTCAGGATTGTTGCGCCGCATTATCCCAAAAACACCGAGAATAATCCCGAACACGCAAACCACTGCCGCAATTCCGAGATTAATAACATCTGTTTCGGTAGAAAGAACAAGCAATAACAAAAACACCATAGAAAAAACCGCCGCGATCGCAAGCCCTGTTCCGGAAATGAACAATAGTCCCGAACCGTCAGCTATATTTTCTCTTTTTTCTTCCATGTCAAAATCCCTCCATAAATTCGCAATAAACGCCTAAATACTAACATCTCGCAAAAAAAAATAGTAGCGAACGAACGTTTGACATTCGAAGCGGCTTCGATTAAAATATCTGCATGGACATCATGGAAAAATTAAAAATCCTCGCAGATGCGGCGAAATACGACGTCGCCTGCACTTCAAGCGGCTCAAATCGTGCGGCAAAACGCGGCACGCTCGGGAATGCCGTTGCATGTGGTATCTGCCATAGCTTCACGGCGGACGGTCGTTGCGTGTCTCTTTTAAAAACCCTGCTGTCAAACCAATGCATATACGACTGCCAATACTGCGGAAATCGCCGATCCAACGACATCCCCCGCGCCCAATTCACCCCCGAAGAGGTCGCCGAACTAACGATTCGCTTCTATCGGCGCAACTATATTGAAGGCTTATTTCTAAGCTC
>WRHA01000002.1 GCA_009783395.1 Defluviitaleaceae bacterium | reverse complement strand
CGTTTTTTTCGCAAACCATGTCCAAGTGAGCCTGCAAAATAACGGCAGGTTTTTTGGAGTATCCCTTCGATGCAGGTTTTTTTATAATTAAATTGTTCCATTCGTCCTGAAACACATCTGCATGTTTCCGCGCATATTTTGCGATAAAGTCGCTAACGGCCTTTTCGTCCCCCGATCCGCGCGGAATTTTGCAAATCTCTAAAAAATTGCGCAGCACGATATGATCCATAAAATTCTCCATTCATTTTTCAAGTTGGTGCGGGTAGTGACACTACCCGCACCAACTCTTTCATTCGCAAAAAGCTATCACACCTGTGCTACAATTTCAAGGATTCAACGTATTTGTCGTACCCGTCGCGCTCCTCCAAAATTTCTGTCATGCTCGAGGTGATTGCGGCGGGGATGAATGTACGCTTTTTTTGATAACACTGTGAAATAAGCTTGAAAAACGGCCATGGAAACGAAAGTTCTGCAAAAAGGATTTTTCTTGCGGATGCGGGCAAAGGCAAAAATTTTTCGTAAATATCTAAAAAACATGTTGCGGAAATATTTCGCGAGCTTTTTCGAGCGTAACGGCGCAAAATCGACGCAATGTCCGAAATCTGGAGGTCAAATTTTGCCTCTTCAAACCGAGAAATATAACAAGCATCTTCAGCCACAGACAACGCTTCTTCCTTTAAATTATTGTGGCAGATGTGACCGTTTTTAATTGCGTCGGCGTGCAAAAATTCATAGTTGGTTTCTGCCAAAACATTTTGTGCGGTTTTCGCCTGCGTGATAAATGAATCGGCGTGTTTTAAAACAAGCACATCAAAGTCTGACAGTCGCGGTCGTCGGTTGATTTGCTTTATTGTTGCATTTATTGCGGCAATCTGTTTCGAAAAAACATCCGTAAGCGACGGTGCGACAGGTATCTCTTTTTCGAAAATGTCGCGTGCCGCCGCATGAAATTTTGCAATCGATTCTATTATAAGAGTCAAATGGCCCGCGTTTTCAAAATCCGGTTCGCATCCGGGAACGCGACGTGTCATAACGAAAATATCGCGCCCCAAAGCGATAAAGGGTTCACCCGATGCGGCGGGAATTATCCTTTCTGCATAGGGAAAATTATTTTCTTCAACCCGGTTAAGCAAGTTAAATCGTGCGAGTATTTTGCGCGGTTTACAATCTGTTTTATGTATCTTTCCCGCTTCAATTAAATAAAATCCGCGCTCTTTTACTGCGCGCTCGCCCGATGCTCCGAAATATGAAGGCAAAATTGACGCTAAATCGCCCACGGTATCACCTCACGAAAATATATATGTAGCGGTGGGACGAAACATACTCGAATTTTCTGAATAAAAATGCACAAAAGAAATTTTTTAATGCTATAATGGAGAAAATCTCAAGGCGGTGGCGCAATGAAGGGCAAGACATATGATTTGGCGAAACTATCCGATAAATTCGACACCGATGTAAGCACTCGGTTTTATTATAATAAGCAAGAATATTTCGACGCTTTAAGCAGTTTTTTAACAAACTACAATCGCGATTTGGGAAACTACACCCCCGCGTTTGTGATAAATGACGACCTGAGTCGCGAGGAGTTTATGCGGGAATGCTTTGAAATCCGTGCAGAGCTTACACGGCTTGGGTTAAGCGCGCTTTTGGAGCTTCTTTCACAGCTGGAAGATGCCGCGAGAAAGCGAAATTTTCAGGAATTTTCAGATGGACAAGTAAACTTCAGGGCTACGCTTGAAATATGCAAAAGCGAGCTATTAGATGCAACAACCCGCTGGAAAATGACCCTGCCCGATATGGGAAACAAAAAATAGATTTGCACTGCTTGTACAAACTATGCTAAAATCGTCTCTGCGCGAATTTCGCGACTAACCTTGCGTACTACCAGTACGCCACAGACCGGGAGGTAAGATTCTATGAACAGATACGAAATGGGCGTGATAATCAGGGCAGACCTTGAAGAGGATGTCTATCGCGCAGAGCTTGACCGCGTAAAAGGTTTCATCGACCGTTTTGGCGGCAGTATCGACAAAATCGATGAATGGGGCAAACGCAAATTGTCGTACCCGATTCAAAAGCTCACCGAGGGCATGTACACCTTCATAACGTACTCGTCTGTCGGCAACACGCCGAAAGACGTTGAAGCCCGCCTGCGCTTGCAAGAAAATGTCATGCGCTTTTTAACAATTCGCATGGACGAAAACGAACCCCTTGCAATGCCAGCACCGGCGGCAGAACCCGCACCCGCCGAAGCTGAAACTGCGGAATAGGAAAGAGGGGGGCGTATGAATAAAGTAATTTTGATGGGACGTTTGGCAAAAGACCCTGAAATACGCTATACCCAAGGTGCCGAACCGATATGTGTATCACGCTTCACGCTTGCCGTTGATCGCCGCTTTAAAAAAGAAGGCGAACCCGATGCGGATTTTATCTTCTGTATCACATTTCGGCGCACAGCGGAATTTATGGAGCGATACATTAAGAAGGGTATGCAAATAAGCCTTTGCGG
>WRHA01000001.1 GCA_009783395.1 Defluviitaleaceae bacterium | reverse complement strand
TTAAGATTGCTTGCGCCGTGGGTCATCACGATTCTGCCGGCTAAAATTTTTCGCTTTTCGCGCAATCAATACGGGCGGCAGTTTGACGGTTACGAAATAATCTGCGGGAGTATCCATCGTAACAAGCGCGAACGAAGTACACGCGCCACTTTACGGGTCTAAAAAAAGCCCTCATCCACAAAATTTTGTGGATGAGGGCTTTTTTATAGGCTAGGAAACTGCATCCGGCTTCGAGACGCCCAATAACTCGAAGACGTCCACGGTACCCATCGCACGCTTGGCGTGCCGGCGTGCTGCTAGAATACCGGTACTACTGCGCCTTCAAAGTGTTCCAGAATAAATTGACGTACGCGGTCGGTGCGAAGTGTGTCGGCAAGAATTTGTATGGCTTCGCTGTTTGCATCTTCGGGGCGCGCAGCCAGAATATTTGCGAATGGCGAATCGACAGGCTCCATGTAAAGCGCGTCGCGCATGGGATTAAGGCCCGCGCCAAGGGCAAAGTTTGTGTTTATTACGGCAATGTCAACCTCGCCGAGGGCCGGCGGCAGAAGTTCTGCAACAAGCTCAAGCACCTCCAAATTAAGCGGATTGTCTACAATATCGCTTACTGTTGCGCGAATGCCGACGCCCTCGCGCAAGCCAATCAGCCCCGCGGATTCAAGTATCATAAGGGCGCGTCCGCCGTTTGTTGCATCGTTTGGAATTGCAACGCGACCGTCCTGCGGCACTTGCGAAATATCGGTCAGGCTATGCGAATAAACACCCATCGGCTCAATGTGGATACTTGTTACATAGGCAAGTTGGTTACCGCTGTCCTCAATCCAGCTGTTTAAAAACGGGCGGTGCTGAAAATAATTTACGTCGATTTGCTCCTCAAACAGTGCGGGATTCGGAAGTGTGAAATCGCTAAACTCCAAAATTTCAATGATAACACCCTGCGCGGCAAGCTCATCCTCGATATATTGCAAAATAATCGCGTGGGGAACAGGCGACGCTCCAATTCGCAACACATCGCTGCCGCTACCACCGGTACAACCCATCAAAAACAGCCCAAAAATCAAAACTACCCCCAAAAAAATTCTTTTCATACTTTCCATTCCTCTCAAAAAATTTTTTTAAACCAAGTATTGTCAACGCTTGTCGGTAATTCCGGCCAAGAAATTCCCTGCAAGCTGAACAATCTGAACAATAAGTACCAAAAGAACAACCGTACCGATAAGCATATCCGTGCGAAAACGCTGCAAGCCGAACCTAAGCGCGACATCGCCCAAACCACCACCACCAATTACGCCCGCCATCGCAGAAAACCCAATTAGATTAACTACAGCAACCGTGTAATTTAATATCAGTACGGGCAATGTTTCGGGAATAAGTACCTTAAAAATCGTTTGCGGAAGCGACGCACCACAAGCCACCGACGCCTCAATCACACCCTTATCAAGCCCCGCAAAAGTCGACTCCGTAAGCCGCGCAACAAACGGAATCGCGGCAATCGTAAGTGAAACAGCAGCGGCCTCCGTACCGATAAATGTTCCGACAATGAGCCGCGTAAGCGGCGCGGCGGCGATTATCAAAATAATAAACGGAATACTGCGCCCGATGTTTACGATTAAGCCCAAAATCTTGTTAACTATGCTTGTAAAAATATTTTGCTTACACAAAACCTCGTTTGACGTGATAAACAAAACAATCCCGATCAGCGTGCCGAAGATTATTGAAAACAAGCTCGAATAACCGACCATGTACAATGTATCTATGGTTGCAGGCCAAAGGACATTCCAAAGCTCTTGGAAATGCTCCGGACTAAACGTTTCAGGTCTCATGATTTTTGTCATTCGCTGAACTCACAAATTCCTGATGAAATTTGTTGCCCGCGTTCCCTTCTTCGATTTTTCACACTTCACTCTCGATTACTTCTGTTTTTTCAATAGCTTCACTGAGATAAGCGATCGAAGATTCCACGGCGTCGTCGGATCCGCTTATTTTTATAATTAAAATGCCGATTATCACTTCGTTTATTTCTTGAATATGGCCGCCGAGGATTGCGACTTCAACGTCGAATCGCCTAATAACATTACAAATATACGGGTCGGGCGCGTTGTTTCCGATAAATGTTGCCTTGACAATTTTCCCCGGGCTTTGGCGCGACAGTTCGTATGCCGAATGGCTCAGATTTATTTCGGCGGTTTTGAAAAACCGGCGTGCCGTTTCCGTTTTTGGCCAAACACACATATCGATGACGTCGCCGTGTTCGATTATCTTTCCGTCTTCCATGATTGCAACCTTTGTACATATTTCCTTAATCACGTGCATCTCGTGCGTGATTACAATGAATGTAACCCCCAATTTCTTGTTAATGTCCTTTATAAGATGCAGGATGGACATGGTTGTTGCGGGGTCGAGCGCGGACGTTGCTTCGTCGCATATAACAAACCGGGGGTCGGCGGCAAGCGCGCGCGCAATGCCCACACGCTGTTTTTGTCCGCCCGAGAGCCGTGCG